>CAMDKB010000016.1 GCA_945901195.1 Rhizobium sp. Q54 | reverse complement strand
TCTTCTGCCGGCGGCTGCGGGTCTCTGGCTGATATTGCCATCGATCGAGGCGCTTATCGTGCCGGTCGCCTTTCGCGGACCGTTTGGTCATTACCTGACCTTGCTGCTGCCGGGCCTTCTGTGTTTCGGCTTCATGAACTATGCAATCAACGCATTTTTTCAGATCAGGAAACGCACGCTACCCCTGATTGCTGCTGCCATAGCCGCCTGCGCCGCCAATGTGTGGCTGGTTCTTGATGCGCCAAGTTCGTCTGACGCCAGCAACATTGCTTTGGCGCAGACGGGTGCATTCGTAACAGCAATGATTGTGCTGATCGTTTTCGCTGCATTCGGCGATGCCAGATGGCCACGCGTGAAAGATATGGCGCTGACACTGATTGCAACCGGTTTGATGTACGCCGCCGTGCTGCCGTTACGTAATATGTCTCCGGGCCTGTTGACTTGCGCCTTGCAGGTATTTGCAGGCGGCGTCATTTACGGCGGGATGGCGCTGGCATTCAATATTGCGGGCTTGCGCACAGCGATAATGGGTGTTGTGAACGGCTGGCGCGCGCGCAAACCCAACCCGTAGAGCCAATTCTTAACCTTGAATATTGCAGCGCTGCTAACCCTAATATTTACTGAATTAATCAATTAGAATGCGCTTTTAACAATCAACTAATCATCAAACAGGTTCTCGCTCTACTTTATGATTTTTTGCGCTACGATGTCTTCATCCAATCGGTGCGGGTCTTCTGGAGCGAAGAAAAGCACTGGAGGGTTTTCCGGGTTCAATGGAGCGCCTGGAAGTCACACGTCCACGGAGCAGGACTGCGATGAAGTGCCATGCGTTCGTATCACTTATTGCGTTGACCAGTGCATGCGCGGCCGCCACAGGAAGCATGGCGGCTGGCGCCAACCCGCTTGTCATTCCAGGCATTGGTCCCGACATGCAGTCAGCACAACCCGCTCAAGCCCGCTATTCTCAGCGCACCGCCCCGCAGCATGTTGCAGCGCCTCTGCGGACGCCCGGAGAGCCAGCATTCGTGCCGGGGACCAGAGGCGGGCAAAGTCAATACGGCGGTGGCTTTATTGAGATGCTGATGACGGGTTCGAACACACCCGCTCCGCCACGTTCAGTGATTTACAATCGCCCGCCCGAAGCGCATCAGGCGCGTCAGCCTCAACCTGCGATGCGGGCGCAAGGCATACCTGCGGTTCAGGTTCAGACGCACCAACGTGGCCCGGCCTATGCCTCGCTGCCTTCTGCCGGGCCCAGCCTGAACAGATCGATAGACCCGCAATATATGCGTCAGGATGTGGCGTATGAGGGCGGACATTCTGCCGGCACAATCATTGTCGATACGCCCAATCGTTTTCTCTATCTAGTGACGGGAGCCGGTCGCGCAACGCGCTACGGCATCGGCGTCGGGCGTCCGGGCTTTGAATGGGCTGGTGTAAAATCCATAACTCGCAAAGCGGAATGGCCTGACTGGCGTCCACCGCCGGAGATGCTGAAACGGCGACCCGATCTGCCCGCATTCATGGAGGGGGGACCGGACAACCCACTCGGCGCGCGCGCCATGTATCTGGGCTCATCGCTCTACCGGATTCACGGCACCAACGAGCCGCACACGATCGGGCAAAACGTTTCGTCCGGCTGCATTCGCATGATGAACGACGACGTCGTCGATCTCTATAACCGGGTGAGGGTCGGCTCGAAAGTTATCGTCAGATAGCAGGTCAAATTTTGAATACCCCGGCCGCTGGCCCGGTTGGGGAGGCTCGCAAAGAGCGGACAGGAGGGAAAGCTGCCACGCTCAAAGCATGGCAGCTTTCTTTCGTTTTTGTCATGAATTCCGGAACAGAGGTTTATTCGTCGCCGCCGCTGTCACCGCCATCCGAATCGCCGCTATCCCATTCATCGCCGCTGGCGCTGGAAGAATTATCCCAGCCATCGCCACCGCTTGAACCGGAACTCCATTCGTCGCCGCTGGCAGGACTGCTGTTACTCCAGCTGTCATTGCCCGCCTGCTTCGATTCGTTGCCCGAGCCAGGCTTGTCAAGGTTCACCATCCCGCTTGAGCCGTGTTGGCCTGAATCGCCCCCTCCGCGGAACATGCCGCCGACGGCGTTTGCCAGAAGCATACCGCCGGCTACACCGGCGGCAGCGCCAAGCGCGCCTTTCAGAAAGGAGGAGCCGCCTGCCGCTTGCTGCGGTTGCTGCCATTGACCGGGCTGGCCTCCAGGTTGTTGCTGCATAGGCTGCCCCATGGGTTGTCCATACTGCTGCTGCGGAGGCGGCGGGACGTTGATGCCAGACGTTGAGGGGACACCGCTCCGCGTCCAGGGGCCGGGCGTGGCAGGCGGCGGACCGGGTTGGCGCGCGGCGTCGCCGCTGCCAAACACAGACCGGCCGATCGCGCCGAGAAAACCACCTGATTGAGGCACAGGCGAACGAGCTTCAAGCTCACGAACCTTCGCTTCCAATTCCTCAATCTTTTGAACGGCTCCCTTCATCGTCTCTTCCTGGACGATTACGGTCTGAGCCATCAGATAGGGCGCATAAGGCTGCGCCTTGATGGCATTATTGATGAAAGCTTCCGCTTCCACATCGCGTTGCTCCTGTCCCTGAGCGGCTACGCGAATCCTGTCAAATAGGCCTCCGAGCAACTGGCGTTCTTCGGGGGTCATGCTGTTCTCCCTCTGGTAGCGGAAAAACTCCGCGCTGCGAATATGGGAGCTCTTTGCGACAGAAGGAAGAGGCAACGCTGTGCGTTTTCGCACAATAGCTAACAATTCAAATAAAAACGCCCGCCTGCAGGACGCGGGCGTCTTTCTATAGGCAGAGTCAGGCAGGAGGTGCGCCGACCCCGGACCCTTTACTTGAGGTCCTTGCCTTCAAGCGCGAAATTCAACGATGCTACGAAAGTCGAGCCGCAATACTTCGATCCGCCAGTGAAATTGGTCGGGCCGGTGATCGTCGCACAGCTGAACTTGTTCAGGCTGGTGCCATGGTAGCGAAGGTCCAGCGTGGCAAACTTGAACGTGTAAGAAAGGCCGGCATTCCAATAATTGTAGTTTGCCTGCTTCAGCAACGGCCCACCGTGAACGAGGTCGTTGGCGCCGTGGAATATCTGACGTCCAAATTCGCCGGACAAGGCGAAGTCGTAGGGGAGGGTTGCCTTGGCTGTTCCCGACAGATATGTCGCAGCCGCGCCAGTGTTCAGGAAGTTCGGGCTGTAATAGGCGTTTGCCCCAAGATTCAGCCAATCGGTGACCTTATAGCCGAGCTTGGCGTAGACTTCGACGAAGGTCGGGTTAGTCGGGAAAATCGGCGCAGGAACCACCGGAATGACACCACGGCCATGATAAGTATAGGCGATGGCGCCGACATCAGCCGTGAAATTACCGAAAGTGGCCCGCAATCCGCCGAACACGTCGAGTTCAACTGAAGGCGAACTGGTGTCCTGGTTAGTCAGCTTGATGCTTGCGCCGGCTGCACCCGCGTAAAGCTGCCAAACAGAATTCACGTTATAGCGAAGCTCAAAGCTGGCGTTGACGCTGGGCCTGTTGTTCGACTGGCTGATGCCACGAAAAAGATAGTTGGTGGTAGCACCGGCTCCAAGAGCAAAATCCCACGGGCCAACCACTGGCGCCACTGGAGCTGGCGCGGGGGCGCCAAGATCTGCTGCAAATGCTGCACTTGATGACAACACTGCGGTCATCACACCAACCAGAATTTTCTTCATTGTCCGACTCCATTGCCCCATCGTGGGTATCAACGGCAATTTGCAAAGATGACCTGTGCCAGGCAAGAAAAAGTCTTAGGCAATTGATGATTTTTTAGGCTATTCGGGGAGCGGTAAAAACAATGCCAGTCACTGTTGCAAAACTGTTACATTTTTCAGCGACGCGGATGTCGGGCTCTTCGTGCGTATTCTGAAAAAAACAGCTCAAAGTGCCGAAAACGCTTCAGGCCAGTCGCTTTGGCCGTGTTCCCCGCGCAATGCGCCTGGCTCAAATTCAAGGGCGAGATAATGTCCGCCGGGCCCTGGCGAGCGAAAGCGCGCCGCGATTTTCTCCGAAAATCCCATGCGGCCATAGTAGGCCGGGTCGCCGAGAACAAAGATGGCCGAATAGCCAAGGCCACGCATGCTTTCGAGACCAAAACGCATGATCCGAAGGCCGAGGCCTTTTCCCTCCAGTTCGCTCGCGACTGCGAGTGGCGCTAGGCCAACTGCCCGCAGCGGTTTTTGATCCAGGCTGACCGAAAGTCCCGTGAACGCGACATAGGCGGCGGGGCGGCCAGCGAGAACAGCGATATATTCGCCCGCTATATTCCGGCTGGCGCGCAGACGCTCGACCAGATCACTTTCATTTTCCCGCCCGAACGCGTCAATCAACAAACGCCGGATCCCCGGCCAATCCTGCCGCTCTGCCTGGCGGAAGCGAACATCAGCGGGATGAAACGCGTCGGCGATCGCCGCCGTAGCCTTTCCTCGTTTGCGCAGGCCAGCAGGCCCGCTTGCAATCGAGGTGCGCGACGCGGTTTTCCGCGAAGGCCGGACTGGTTCATGCCTTTCGGCAAGGCGGCTGCGTGCGGTCTTGCGCGCGGCAGGCCTTGTTGTTTGCTGTCTCACCGAAGGCGGCTGACGCCGGGTCCCAGCAGCTGGCGTAACCAAGGCTGATACGGTGAGGCTTTTGATCGGGCTTTTCGCGGCCGATTTTGAACCCAACTCCGCTCCGCGCAAATTCTTTGAGGAAACGTTCGAAATTGATTTTTTGGGCGCTTTTTTGGGCGCCTTCTTGGCCGCTCGCTTTGAAGCTTTCTTGGCCGCTATCTTCGCGCCTTTCCCGGCAGTCTTTTTGATTGCCGCACTGGCAGCCGCCTTTTTTGAACCTATCTTTTTCGCGGCTTTTTTGGTGGCCTTTTTAGCCGTGGTGGTTTTCTTCGCCATATTCATCCCGCCATTTTCACGCGAAGCCCGATCATGGAGCACATACAAATTAGCGGGTAAATCCTCTGGCTTCCAGTGCAGGAGGCATTGGTCCGCCACGCGCCCAATCAACAAGCTCGATTGTGTGGACAATGGGAATTTGCGTCCCTCCAGCGATCTGCGTGATGCAGCCGATGTTCCCGGTTGCGATGATGTCGGGTTTTACGCGTTCGATATTTAGGACCTTGCGCGCGCGCAAGCGGCTCGCAATCTCCGGCTGGAGAATGTTGTAAGTACCGGCAGACCCGCAGCAGATATGACCTTCGGGTACGTCTCTCACGGTGAACCCGGCGTCGCGAAGCATGAGCTTGGGTTCATCACGAATCTGCTGCCCATGCTGCATTGAACAGGCCGAATGATAGGCGATAACGAGTTGCTTCCGCTGCGCTACGGCGCCAAGATCAAGCGCAGTCACATATTCGCTGATGTCTTTCGTGATCGACGAAACGCGGGCTGCCTTCTGCGCGTAGGCTGGATCATTACGCAGCATGTAGCCATAATCCTTCACGCTCGTGCCGCAACCAGAGGCCGTGATGAGTATGGCGTCGAGCCCCCTGCCCTCGATTTCGGCAGTCCAGGCGTCAATGTTGCGCCGGGCGAATGCCAGCGCGTCATGCTCGCGACCCATGTGATGGACAAGCGCACCGCAACATCCTTCGCCCTCCGCCGCAATGGTTTCCACTCCAGCACGGGCGAGCAGACGGCGCGTTGCTGCGTTAATAGATGGCTGCAAGACCGGCTGCGCACAGCCTTCCATGACGACGACGCGCTTGCCGGACTTTGGTGTATCGAAGACTTCAGTTTCGATGGAACGCAAAGGCGCGGTTGAAGGCGCAAGCGCCACCATCGCAGCAAGTCTGCTGCCCATGAATGGAATACGCGCCAGCAGCGGCAATAAAGGTTTGGCGAACCATGCGCCAATCAGGGCGAGCCGGAACAGATTTCGATTGGGCAAAATATTTGCCAGCAAAGCGCGCAGAAGCCTGTCGCCCAACGGGCGCTTGTATGTCTCTTCGATGTAAGCGCGCGCATGATCGACCAGATGCTGGTAATGCACACCGGACGGACAAGTCGTCATGCAGGAAAGGCAGGAAAGACAGCGGTCGACGTGTTTTACAACCTGCTCTGTTGCCGGCTTTTCATTCTCAAGCATGTCCTTGATGAGATAAATGCGCCCGCGCGGCGAATCCAGTTCATCGCCCATCAGCAGATAGGTCGGGCAGGTCGCCGTGCAGAAGCCGCAATGCACACAGGTGCGCAATATTTTTTCGGAGGCGGCGATCTGCGGATCAGCAAGTTTTTCGGGCGCGAAAGTAGTTTGCATTTTCTCTGGCCTATCTGCGCGATCAGTTCATACGCCCGCGTACATGCGGCCGGGATTGAATATACCTGCAATATCCATGCTTGCCTTGACGCCTCGAGTCAGCTTCATCAATGCAGCGCTCTGTGGCTGGAATACGTCAGTTGTCTGGCGCACGTCATCGGGGGCGCGGACAAGTGTTGCATGCCCGCTTGTGCCAGACAGCGCAGTGCGAATGTGTGAAGCGCCTGCATCGCCCGACGCAGACACCGCAAGCCAGATCAGCCCGCCGCCCCAGTCAAAAACATAATCGGGGGCAAGACCCCTTTCGCGCAACGTCTGGACGAAGTGCGTCGCCTGCGAAGGGGCGACCGAAACGCGCCAAAGCGCCTTGCTGAGATCGCCGCTCAGTGCTGTGACGCCTCGAATATCGCGCCATAGCGATTGCGAAGTATCGCGATCCAGCCGCCGCGACGTCGCAAACTTTGACAGCAGCTTTTCAAGTTCGCCGAGGCGGTAGTCAACCGATGGCGCAAAATGTTCGATGCGCAGAAAAGTGCGTGCATTGGCCCCCGGCTCATGCGCCGCGCCGCTCACTTCAAACGGTGAGCCCAAGGCGGCCGACATGACGGCAATCGCAGCAGCGTCGTTGAGACCCTCCAGCACCAAAGTGCCTTCGGTTTGGGTTACGGGGATGACCTTGAATGTCACTTCCGTCAGCAGGCCAAGGGTTCCCCATGCGCCACACTGCAATTTGACGAGATCCAGACCCGTGACATTTTTCATCACCCGGCCGCCAGAATTGATGGCCTCTCCCGAACCATTGATGAAACGGACACCGATCAGACTGTCACGCGCTGCGCCATTGCGAATACGGCGAGGGCCGCTGATATTGCACGCAGCGACAGCTCCGACGGAGGGTTCGCCTTGTGAACCAAATATGCCGCGATGATCCATCGGCTCGAATGGCAGCATCTGCCCTTTCGATGCCAGCGCGGCTTCTATTTCAGCAAGCGGCGTTCCTGCGCGCGCGCGAATCACCATTTCAGCCGGTTCGTGAAAAATGATGCCTCTCAAAGCTTTTGTGGATAGAGCCGCCGCGGTCTGCATCGGGCGGCCTAGACCGGCGTGCGTACCACCGCCCTGGATGGCGAGAGGCTCACGGTGCGCCTTCGCATCCCTGACAATCTCGACAGCCTGATTTTCGTTTTCAGGAACAAGCAAGCTCACTCCGCATTTCTCCCCTCAAGCGGAAATACCTTGGCGGGATTGAGCAGCCAGTCCTTATCAAACACCGCCCGTACACTCATCTGCTGCGCAAGATCTGCATCGGTGAACTGATGGCGCATGAGGTCGCGCTTTTCGATGCCTACGCCATGTTCACCTGTCAGACAGCCGCCGACATCAACGCAAAGTTTCAGGATATCCATGCCGGCGGCTTCTGCCTTGTCCTGCTCGGTGGGGTCGTTGACGTTATAAAGGATCAGCGGATGCATGTTGCCGTCACCTGCGTGAAAGACGTTCGCAACGCGCAGGCCGTAACTTTCCACAATTTCGCCGGTCCGTTTCAGAACGTGCGACAATTGTCCGGTGGGCACCGTGCCGTCCATACAGATGTAGTCGGCAACGCGGCCTGTCGCGCCAAAGGCCGACTTGCGGCCCTTCCAGATCAGCGCCGTCTCCATCGCCGAGCGGGATTCCTTTACAACCTGTACATCGTGTTTGCCGGCGATCTCTATGATGCGCGCCAGTTGCGCTTCCATCTCGATTTCAGAACCTTCGACCTCGATGATCAACATCGCTTCGACATCCAGGGGATAACCGGCCTTGGCAAAGGCTTCGCAGATGGCGATGGCCGGTTTGTCCATGAATTCCATGGCAACAGGCACGATGCCCGCGCCTATGATCGCGGCAACACAAGCGCCGGCAGATTCGCTCGAGGGAAACCCGAACAGGACGGGACGCGCACCTTCGGCCAAACGCAATATGCGCAATGTCGCTTCGGTGACGATGCCAAGCTGGCCCTCCGACCCCGTAATCAGCCCCAGAAGATCATAGCCTGGCGCATCCAGCGCATCGCCACCGATGTCCACTATTGTGCCATCTATCAGCACCATCTTCACACCGAGCACGTTGTTGGTGGTCACGCCGTATTTCAGACAATGGGCGCCGCCGCTGTTCATGCCGATATTGCCCGCTATGGTGCAGGCAAGTTGCGAGGAGGGATCAGGCGCATAGAAAAATCCGTCTGGCATGACCGCTTCAGAAATCGACAGGTTGGTAACGCCAGCCTGCACCCGCACTGTACGGTCAGAATAATTCACATCGAGAATTTTATTCAGCTTGGTCACCGCAATGACGACAGCGTCCTCCTGGGGAATTGCACCTCCGGCAAGCGATGTGCCGGCCCCGCGCGGCACCACTTTCACGCCGACCGCTGCACAAAAGGCGAGCAAGGCTGACACTTCCTCGGTAGAGCGCGGCAACGCCACGGCAAGCGGAATGCGGCGATAGGCAGTCAGCGCATCGGTCTCGAAGGCGCGGCGCTCATCCTCGCTGGTGATCAGACACTCAGGCAGCAGCAGCTTGGCCAGTCCGGCGATGATTTCATCGCGCCGGGCAAGAATAGATGGGTCCGGTTTTGGGAACGGTATCGAACTCATGATCGTCCTTCGAGGGCGGTTCAACAGGCATGGAAGATGACGTTGCTACAATGTAGTGTTGCCAGGAAATGCGCCTTTGGGATGAAGCGCAAGCGGCAAGGCGTCTGGAACACATCGCTGATTGATTGAAGCCCATTCAGATTTATTTTTGGACCCTTCGCACTTGCTGGACCAAGCCGCAATTTTCCTGCAATCGCTGTAACTCAGGTGGCTGCATTTGACCAGATGGACGCAAGTCCCAGGCGTGAGCCAAGCACATTGATCGCCTTTTGCTCTTGTCCGGCGCGCAGATACGCATGCACGAGCGTCTCCATCACGCCATCTCGCTGGGCATGACTGCCGCCGATACGTGCTAAATCCGGGAGGGCTTTTTCAAGATCGCTGATGGCTTCATCATACCTGCCTTCGGCATGGTTGAGAATCCCCCTGCAGAGCACATCCACGACGGGCGCCGAGGGATGCACGCCCGCTCGTGCAAAAGATTCGACTTGGGACGTGTGCTTCGTCAGCGCTTCGATATCGCCGGCCGCCGCATAGGCATAAGCAATGTGTAAGTTGGCAAAGCCGCCAGCTGCCTTGGGGAAGTTCTGACGGGCAAATTCGGCTACTTCGCCGATTTCACTGCTGTTGCGCGGCACATTTCGTAACAGACAACGCCAATTGAACGAGGCTGTGTCCACTATGGTGAAAAAAGGCGGCTGTTTGCCCAGTGAAGGGCGGAACCTTTTGTCAAAGAGATCAACGGCTTTTTCCGTCCGGCCATTTTGCAGCGCAAACAAGGCCAGGTGCCAGCTCAAATGCGGGAAGAGCGAGCCCGCCTCTTCGTAGGCCGGGAGCCATTGGTCAAGAAAGCTTTCGCCCTCCTCCGCACGGCCCAGTTCATAAGAGGCGTGCGCACGGCCATGTGCCGCATTGGCATTGAGCCGGTGCAGATCGAGCGAAGCGTCGAGCAGCGGCGTGCCGAATGCTGGATCGCCATTTTCCGTATGCGCCCAACCGCGATAGCCTAGAAACCACCAATCCCTCCCCCAATGGGGCGCAAGCGCATCGAGCCATTCGCATTGCTGACGGTGATGGTCGGCGGCCCCGCTGAAACCCAGAAGGCCATAGACCCCCAGCGCGAGCGACAAGGCAAATCCGTCGCGCGGATGAGCATGCATATGTGTCCGCAACGCTGCCAGCGCAGCGGTGGAGTCCCCGTTTAGAAACGTCCTGATTATGGCGATGTGGGAGCGCTCGCGCTCATCAGCTTTCGGGGCCAGCGCCCACGCGGTGGCGCAGGCTTGCGTCATTTCAGCGAGGCGGCCCTGGGGCTGCAATGCGCGAGCGCGGGCAATATGGCCGAGTGCAAACTCGGGATCGGCGGCGACGGCTTGCGCAAAACACGGCTCTGATCCGGGGCGCGCCGTCAACATCAGATCGACCCCGCGGATGTAGGCGTCACGCGCGACTTCGCTTTGCGTCGAAATAGATTGTCCGAACCTGTCTTCCATTTTCCCCGCCTGAATGGCCAACCCGGCGCCGCGGGAAGTTTAGCCTGATGGCGCATGCGCCCGATAGTCCCGCCAGTTCAAACTAGCGTCCGCGCCGCCGCCATGCTTATTACGTCCGGCTTTAACCCGGGCGCACGCTGCGCCAAGTCTGAAGGTGGAACATGCGCATTGTCGCTCTCGAAGAACATTTTTCCTTTCCTGCCCTGCAATCCCGGATCGATCCGGCGCTCGTCATCAAGCGGGGCTATCCGCCGCCGCACCTGCCTTCGGTTCGTCCCGATGTCGACGCCAAACTGGAGGATTTCGGCGAAGGGCGGCTCAACAGTCTGGATGCTAACGGAATCAGCCTGCAGGTCCTTGGCCCGTCCGGCCCTGGCGCTGACCTCCTGCCGCCGTCCGAAGGTCCAGCCTTTGCGCGCGAACTGAACGACGCGCTGGCAGCGCAGATCGCCAAGCAGCCCAAGCGATATGCCGGCTATGCCCATCTTCCGCTCACCGCGCCGGACGCTGCTGCCGACGAACTTGAACGCTGCGTGACAAAGCTCGGCTTCCACGGTTGCATGGTCAACGGCTCGACGGACGACGTCTTCCTTGATGATCCGCGTTTTGAGCCGGTGCTGGCTCGTGCTGAAGCTTTGGATGTTCCAATCTATGTGCATCCCGGCATTCCGCAGAAGGCCGTTCGCGATGCCTATTATGGGGGACTGCCCGGCCCCATCCCCACAATTTTTGCGCGCGCGGGCTACGGCTGGCATGCGGAAACGGCTGTGCATATTCTGCGTATGGCACTCTCCGGCACTCTGGACAAACACCCCAAGCTGAAACTGATCATCGGCCATCAGGGCGAGGGCCTGCCGGCGATGATGGAGCGGTTTCAGGAATCCTATGCGGGCGTTGTCCCCAAGTTCCTGCAGCGCGCTCCGGCCCAGGCCATTTTCGATCAGGTCCACATCACCTGCGCCGGCTTCTACAGCCTGCCTTCCTTCAAGATGCTGATCGAAGTGTTCGGCGTCGACAAGATCATGTTCTCTGTCGATTATCCCTTCAGCTCGAATGAACCGGCACGCAAATTCCTCGACGCCCTGCCGATCTCTGCCGAAGACAAGGCAAAGATTGCCCATGGCAATGCAGAGAAATTGCTGAAGGTGAGACCCGAGCAGAAATAAGAACGAACCTTTTCTGTTTGCGGGCCAGCGCAACGCCTATGCGGCGCGCTGGCCGTTATTTGCGCGCCCTGGGCTTTTATGCCCCTGGGTCTCGACGCTTGCCAGCGGGCAGCGGCTTTGCCAATGTCGTTACATCATAGTTTTTGCTGCCGCAAGGCGGCAGGGGAGTTTGTTTTGAGCGTCACTGCAGGCCCGCCCGGCCCTATACGCGTCGGGCTTTTCGTTACGTGTCTGGTTGACCTTTTCCGGCCCTCCGTAGGCTTTGCGGCAGTGAAATTGCTGGAAGAAGCGGGCTGCGAAGTCGTCGTCCCCGTGCAGACCTGCTGCGGCCAGCCGGCCTATAATTCGGGCGACCGGCCGGATGCCCGTGCACTGGCCCTCAACGTCATGAGCGCCTTTTCCGGCGTCGATTATATCGTGGCACCTTCAGGCTCATGCGCCGGGATGATCCGCCATCACTACCCCGAATTGTTTGCGGACGATCCCGGCCTTTCGGCGCGGGCCCGGGCCTTTGCAGAAAAGACACATGAGCTCATCAGTTTCCTGACAGACGTGATGAAATACGATCACGTCACCGTCAGCTATCCGCGCCGCGTCACCTACCACGATTCCTGCTCGGGGCTGCGCGAAATGGGCGTGAAGGACCAGCCGCGCGAATTGCTGAAAACCGTCAATGGACTCGAACTCGTCGAGATGAAGGACGCCGATGTATGCTGCGGCTTTGGCGGAACGTTCGCTGTAAAATACGGTGAAATCTCCGATGCGATCGTTAGTGAGAAAGCTAAGAACATCAACGCTGCAGGCGCGCCCGTGCTACTGGCGGGCGATCTTGGCTGTCTCATGAACATGGCCGGCAAACTTTCGCGCGAGGGCCGCATGACCGAGGTGCGCCACGTCGCTGAGGTGCTGGCGGGAATGACCAGCGAGCCACCCATTGGCGCGCCCAGCCGCGGCGCATAACGCTTCGCGCAATCAAGTTTTCAGAGGTTACCGGGGGAATGCAAATATGAATTCGAGAGGCATTATTGCCGCAGCCTACGCAACGACCATGGCGCTGGCCGGCTTTCTTTTATTTCAGGTGCAGCCCGTCCTCGCCAAATTCATCCTGCCGTGGTTCGGCGGCAGCGCGACGACATGGATCGTCTGCATGCTGTTCTTTCAGGTGGCCTTGCTGGCGGGCTATGCGCACGCCTACGCGGTAACACTCCCTTTCAAGGTGCCTACACAGGCCAAAGTGCAGGTAGCCATTCTTGCGCTCAGTCTGGTGTTGCTGCCGATCACGCCGGCAGAGGGATGGAAACCGGCAGACGCCTCTGATCCAACTTGGCGGATCGTGCTGCTGCTGGCAGCCTGCGTCGGCATACCTTACATGGCGCTGGCGACCACATCGCCGCTGTTGTCGCGCTGGCTCGCGCGGATCGCGCCAGATCTGGACCCCGCGCGGTTCTTTGCTGCGTCCAATCTAGGGTCGTTCGTTGGCCTTTTATCTTACCCTTTCCTGTTCGAGCGGGTGATGTCCAGCGAACAGCAGACTATCCTCTGGTCATGGGCCTACGGCGCATACGCAATCCTGTTTGCGATCTGTGCCTGGCTTGCGATCTCTCAGAAGGGTGACGAGACGGCGCCAGCGGTGAATAAGACCGCAGGCGATCAGACGAAGGGCGATCAACTGACTTTGTGGATTGTCTATTCGATGTTGGGCTCCATTCTTCTGCTGGCGACCACAAACGCCATCACACAATGGTCGGCTGTTATTCCGTTCCTGTGGATTGCGCCGCTGAGCCTTTATCTGCTGACCTTCGTGATCGCCTTTGGCCATCAACGCTTTTACAATCGGGTCTGGTTCGGCGTGATTTTTCTTGCACTTTCAGTGGCCGCCAACTGGTCCTCTTCGCCCGATAGCGGACGGGAGATGATCATACAATTGACCTTGCAATGCGCGACCATGTTCTTTGGCTGCATGATTTGCCATGCGGAAATGGTGCGCCTGCAGCCGGAACCTGCGCGACTGCCTAAATTCTACCTGGCGATTTCGTTCGGCGGCGCTCTGGGTGGCATATTCGTTGCGCTCATCGCGCCGGTAGTCCTGCGCGATTATTTCGAACACCCGCTGGTCCTGCTCGCGATTGGTCTTCTGGCAGTCGTATTGATCGCGCGTGACGCTGGCGTATCTCGTTCCCATCGACCGATCGCTGCAGGTCTTGCGTCACTTGTTCTGGTCGGCGCAACAGCGGGAGCGGTCAACAACGAGCTTAGTCCCGAATACGAGCTGATCGAACGTGTTCGCAATTTTTACGGCGTCGTGAAAATCTCGCAGGAAGACGAGGACGATACCAAAAAGCATCAAATTCTGATCACGCAAGCTGGTGTCGAACAGGGGTCGCAATGGCAGAACAAGGCGATCAAATTAAAGCCGCTCTGCGCGTTTGATGAAGAAAGCGGCGCTGGAATCGCGATGACGAATCACGTCAAGCGCCGTTCAGGCAATCCAGACGCGCCCTTGCGCGTGGGCATTATCGGCCTTGGCGCAGGCATGCTCGCTGCAATGGGCAAAGACGGCGATGTGATCCGGTATTACGAAATCAATCCGGCCGTCAGCGATCTCACGCGCCGCTATTTCACCTTTCTGCAGGAAGGCAAGGCCAAATCCGATGTCCTGCTCGGCGATGGGCGTCTTGTTCTCGAGCGCCAACTCAGGGACAAGCAACCCCAGCAATTTGACGTGCTGGTCATAGACGCCTTCCGTGGGGCGGCGCCGCCGATGCATCTGATGACCAAAGAGGCCTTTGAAATCTATCAGCAGCATCTTGCGCTGGGCGGCATCATCGCCATCAATTTCGAGATCAACACGTTCGAGATGGCGCCTCTGCATCGTGGCATGGCGAAACTTCTGGGTCAGGAAGTGCGCTGGTTCGAGACGCGTGAGCGCGACGAAGACGGCTGCCGTGAGCCGATCTCATGGGCACTGTACACAAAAGACAAGGTCCTGTTCGAATTGCCCAATGTGAAAAAGCTGGCGTCCGAATGGCGCGACAAGGACACATCTTCGGGCATTGTCTGGACTGACGCCAGCAGCAACCTCATGAGCATTCTCAACTGGTCATCAAAATAAAGCAGGCAGGATGAGCGTCCAATCCACATCGCCGCAATTCAAGCAGAATGCGCATCACGCGTTGCACGATATGCAATTGCAGAAGGCGCTTGGCAACGTTCGCCAAAATTTCATCGAACGCCGGGCTGTCGCCGCAGCAAATCTTCCGGAGTTCGAGGCATTGCGCGACCAGGCGTGCGACTTGCGCGACCATGTGCTTGCTCATATCGACCTTTATCTGGAAGCCTATGAGAAAAAGGTCCTTGCCGCAGGCGGGCATGTGCATTTTGCGCGCACATCCGAGGAGGCATGCCAGATCATCGTCGATCTTGCCAAGGCGCGTGGCGCGAAATCCGTCACCAAGGGAAAGTCCATGGTGTCGGAGGAAATCGGGCTGAACGCAGCGCTTGAGCGCAACGGCATGGCGGCCATTGAAACGGATCTGGGCGAATATATCATCCAGCTTCGTGGCGAAGCGCCTTCACATATCATCGCGCCCGCCGTGCATCTCAATCAGGAGGATGTGGAAGCTGAATTCCGCCGCGTTCATACACATCTGCCTGCGGACCGCAATCTGGAGGAACCCGAAACCTTGCTCGCGGAAGCGCGCGCCATTCTGCGCAGTAAGTTCCTGGCTTCCGACATCGGCGTGACAGGTGCGAATTTTCTTGTCGCGGAAACCGGGACCTCGATCATCGTGACCAACGAGGGCAATGGCGACCTCACGCAATTGCTGCCCAAAGTGCATGTTGTTGTGGCTTCAATCGAGAAACTCATACCCACTCTGGAAGATGCGTCCGCCATGCTGCGCGTTCTCGCACGCTCGGCGACCGGACAAGACATGTCCGTTTACACGACGCTTTCGACGGGGCCACGCAGACCGGATGACGTGGATGGGCCCGAAGAATATCATGTCGTACTGGTGGACAATGGCCGCTCGAACATGCTGGGCACGCAATTTCAGGACATGCTGCGCTGCATCCGCTGTGGCGCCTGCATGAACCATTGTCCCGTCTATCATGCTGTAGGCGGCCATGCTTATGGGTGGGTTTACCCCGGCCCCATGGGCGCTGTTCTCACGCCATCGCTGATCGGCGTCGACAAGGCCGGGCATCTACCGAATGCATCGACATTCTGTGGGCGCTGCGAGAGCGTGTGTCCCGTGCATATACCCTTGCCAAAGCTGATGCGTCATTGGCGCGAGCGAGAGTTCGAGCGGCATCTTGCCCCCGCAAGTGTGCGGTATGGGTTGGGCATCTGGGCCTATTTCGCCAAGCGTCCGCGCTTGTACCGGCTCACTTCATCGCTGGCCATGCGACTTCTGGCCTTGGCTGGCAAATCGAAAGGCCATTTCCGCTGGCTGCCACTCGCCGGCGGCTGGACCGATTATCGCGACATGCCCGCGCCGCAAGGCAGCACATTTCAGGCGCAGTGGAAAAAGCAGGGAGGCGACAGATGAGCGCCCGGGACGAAATCTTTTCCAACATTCGCCGTTCTCTGGGCGTACGGGCGGACGACGCCGCGCGCAGCGCCATCGTTCGCAATCGCATTGATCAGGCGCGCGCAGGTATCAGGCCCAAGCGTGGGGAAGGCGATATCCCGCAGCGGTTAGCCACATTCAAATCACAGGCTGAGAGCGTTTCCGCCACGGTCGCAATTGTAGAGTCCGCCGCGAAGGTGCCGCAGGAAATTGCCCGCTTCCTGCGCGACCAGAATCTTCCCGCGACCCTGCGCATGGGCGAAGACAACAGATTGACCAGCCTGCCCTGGGACGGAACGCAACTGGCGCTGTCGCGCGGAGCATCCAAAGGTGACGATCTCAACGCGGTCAGCCACGCCGAAGCAGGCGTCGCGGAAACAGGGACGCTGGTTATCGTTTCGGGCCCGCATAACCCGTCAACATTGAACTTTCTTCCGGACAATCACATCGTTGTCCTGAAGGCTGCTGGTGTCGTTGCGACTTATGAAGATGCACTGGCGGCGATCCGCAAAGCCTATGGCAAAGGCGAAATGCCCCGCACAGTCAACATGATCACGGGCCCGTCCCGGTCTGCGGATATCGAACAGAAACTGCTGCTGGGCGCACATGGTCCGCGGCGGCTGCATATCATCATCGTACGTAATTGATGTGAACCCTGGGACAGGTTCACACTTTAAACGATTTCCTGTATATTAACTATATTAACCCCAGACTGGATGATGAACGTGACCTCATTTGCCGCCCGGTTGCCCCTGCGCTTGCCGGCAATCGTATTCTTGACCCTTTCAGGCGCGACTGGCGAGAGTTTCGCCCAGAGCATGCTTTCGCCTGCGCCCATGACGACAACCGCTCCGCGCCTGGAAGCGCCTACTGCACCTCCCGCCCCTGCCGCCCCGCAGGCCTATCCCGGTGGACACGCTGACCCGCAGGCAGCCCCTGCTGCTGCGCCGCAGGCGGCCAAGCCTAAGCCCAAACCAAGGCCGGCTGCGCCGGCGCGCGAATTCGCCGTTCCCAATGATCCAACGCCGACACTTCAGCCCGAGACTTTTTTCTCTACCGCCCGCGCTTCCGAACGTTACGCAGCGATTGCAGACGCCGGCGGCTGGCCGCGCATCACTGCCGCCCTCAGCCCGGGCGCAAAGGGCAAGGGTGTCGCGGACCTGAAACAACGGCTCGCACTGGAAGGCGACCTTGATGCCGGCTCGGCAACCGGAGACACCTGGACGCCTGCGCTGACAGACGCAGTCAATCGCTATCAGTTCCGCATGGGCCTCAAGCAAACCGGGATCGTCTCTGGCAAGACACAGGTTGCGATCAATGTGCCCGCCGCCGTTCGTTTTCGTCAGCTCGCTTCGAGCGCCCAGCGCATCGCGGGAATGGATTTCGCATTCGGTCCTCGTTATCTGGTCGTGAATATACCCTCAACATATGTGGAAGCAGTGGAGAACGGCCGCGTTGTCCGGCGATATGTCGCGGTGGTGGGCGATGTGAAACATCAATCACCGACGGTCACAACGCGCGTTGTCAACGTCAATCTGAACCCGACGTGGACCGTTCCAACGTCAATCATCAAAAATGAAATTGCGCCAAAGATGCAACGCGATCCGGGCTATCTCTCGCGGGCCAAGATCAAGGTGCTCGACAGCTCAGGCGCGGAAGTGAATCCGGCTTCTGTGAACTGGGCCGGCGGCCAGGGCGTCAACTACACATTGCGCCAGGATTCCGGCAACAGCAATGCCCTAGGCAATATCCGCATCAATATGCCGAACAATCATTCGGTCTATATGCACGACACGCCGTCCAAGCGCTTTTTCAATGCAGATTATCGCTTCTTGTCGCATGGCTGTGTCCGCGTGGAGAGCGTGTTCGATCTTGCCGAATGGCTGTTGCAGCAGACGCCTGGCGGCTGGAGCAAAGCCAACATGCTCAAGGTGGTCGCCACGCAGAAGCGTCAGGATGTGCGTCTTGCCCAAGCTGTTCCGGTCACCTGGATTTATATGACCGGCTGGGCCAGCGCCGATGGAACCGTGCACTTCCGCGACGATGTCTATAACATGGATAAAGTCGGTGGTTCGCGCACAGCTGCGCTGAACTAGACGCTTGCCACTCCAGAATCGCGTCGATCCTTTCGGGACGCTGATCGCAACAAATGCGCGCGGCACTTTGATGGGCAATCGCGGTGGCAGATTTCATCGCGATGATCGCACTCCGGGTTTGCGCCAATACGCGTCTCGGCAATGGATTGCGTGCGTGTGCGCGTTCACGGGCCGCAAGCGAAACGTCTGGGGCGCAGGCTATACCGAACTCTTTTTTCTTGATGAAGTGACGGCGCTTGCCGCCGGGCATCGCCCGTGTTTCGAATGCCGACGCGCGGACGCCAAAGCGTTTGCGATGCTGTTTCCTTTCTTGCCGGGTGAAGCACGCAAGGCTGATGAAATGGACCGGTGCCTCCATTCAGAACGGTTGAACGGCAAAATCAAGCGCACCTACCAATGCGAACCGGACACTCTACCTGAGGGCGCGGTGTTTGCTCGCGATGGATATGCCTATGCTGTCAGGTCGCAACACCATTTGCGTTGGTCGCACGAGGGGTATCAGCCAGCAGCCCCAATATCCGGCGTGGTCGATGTGCTGACGCCGCCAGCCATGATCGAAGTCCTCCGGCGTGGATATCGCCCACGCTGGCATGACAGTGCGCTTGCCATTACTCCGCAGCTTCGCTGATTGCTTCGGGCTTTGTCCAGCGCAGGACAGGTTTTCGTGCAGCAAGCGTTTCATCGAGACGCTGACGCGGCGCAAGCTGCGGGGCCTGCGTAAATCGCTCTGTTTCTCCGCGCTTCGCGCTGAAGGCGAGATCGCGCAGGGTCATGATGAAGAGATCGAGCGAAGCCAGAGATTCTGATTCCGTCGGCTCGATCAACATTGCGCCATGCACCACCAGCGGAAAATACATTGTCATGGGGTGATAGCCTTCGTCGATCATCGCCTTGGCGAAATCGAGTGTCGTCACGCCGGTGTCCTTCAGCCATTTGTCGTCGAACAATGCCTCATGCATACAGGGGCGATTGCCGAAAGGCAGGGACATCACATCTGCCAGACATGCGCGCACGTAATTCGCGTTGAGCACCGCATCTTCAGCCGCCTGCTTCAAGCCATCTGCGCCATGCGAGAGCATGTAGGTCAGCGCCCGCACATACATGCCCATCTGCCCATGAAACGCGGTCATGCGGCCAAAGGGATGTTGCGCGCTGCCTGCAAGTTCCACGGCATTTTCAATGATCGCACTGCTGCTTGCACTTGTCGAAAAGACCGGCAGCGGTACAAACGGCGAAAGGGCCCTTGACATCACCACCGGGCCAGCGCCCGGACCACCGCCACCATGGGGCGTCGAAAAGGTCTTGTGCAGGTTGATGTGCATCGCGTCGATACCCAGATCGCCCGGTCGTACCTTGCCCATGATGGCGTTGAAGTTGGCGCCGTCGCAGTAAAAATATCCGCCGGCATCGTGAACAGCTTTGGCAATCTCTACGATCTCTTTTTCAAACAGGCCGCATGTATTGGGATTGGTGAGCATGATCGCCGCAACATCCGGCCCCAGCGCGGCGCGTACAGCTTGCGCGCTGACCGTACCATCTTCGCGCGCCGGCACCGCGCGCACGCTGTAGCCGATGAGCGCAGCCGTCGCAGGGTTCGTGCCATGGGCGCTATCGGGCACGATCACCACATTGCGCGTCTTGCCTTCGCCGCGTGCTTCAATGGCTGCCTTGATCGCCATCATGCCGCATGCCTCGCCGTGAGCGCCTGCCTTTGGCGACATTGCGACAGAATGCATACCCGTGAGTTCGATCAGCCAGCGCTCGAGTTCGCCAATGAGTTCAAGCGCACCCTGTATCGTGGATTGCGGTTGCAAAGGATGAATATCAGCAAAGCCCGGCAGGCGGGCCGTCTTTTCATTGAGGCGCGGATTATGTTTCATCGTGCAGGAGCCAAGAGGATAGAGCCCTGCGTCAATAGAATAATTCTTCTGCGACAAGCGCACATAATGTCGAACCGCTTCAGGCTCGGAAAAGCCTGGCAGATCGAGAGGCGTTGCGCGCTCGAGCGCGCCAAGGCGCGATATGAACGGCTGGGGCTCGTCGATATCGACGCCCGAAACATCCGGCCGGCCGGTTTCAAAAAGCAGAGCTTCTTCCTGTTGCAAGCCGCGATTGCCCGTGAATGTCTTGTGGGGACGCGGTGCGGATTCGTTCGCTGCGGCGGGCGTTGTAGGCCGGCCTTGATTGTTGAGCATCACTTGGCTCCCTTCAATGCAGCCACAAGCGCGGCGCGATCTTCATCTGTGTTCACTTCCGTATTCGCGACGATCAGCAAATCATCACAGCCTGCGCCCGGCAGCAGGCGAGACACTGGCACGCCTGCCAATAACCCCTCACCTGCAAGCTTTTCTACAACAGCCGCAGCCTCGCCTTTCACGCGAATGGTGAATTCATTGAAGAAGGTCTTGTTCAAGACTTCGATGCCTGAAGCGGCCAGCATATCGGCCAGCATCACGGCATTGGCATGATTGACAAGCGCGAGCTTGCGCAATCCATTTTCGCCCAGCAGCGTCATGTGAATCGAGAATGCCAGCGCGCACAAACCGGAATTGGTGCAGATGTTTGACGTCGCCTTCTCGCGGCGTATGTGCTGTTCGCGTGTCGACAAGGTAAGAACAAAACCGCGTTTACCCTGGGCGTCGCGGGTCTGGCCTGCCAGACGGCCCGGCATCTGCCGAACGTATTTTTGTCGCGTGGCGAAAAGGCCGACATAGGGCCCGCCGAACGTCAGCGGATTCCCGATGGATTGTCCTTCGCCCACAACAATATCCGCTCCCATAGCGCCGGGCGATTCGACAATGCCCAGCGCAACCGCTTCAGTGAATACCGCAATCAACAGCGCGCCGTGGGCATGGCACTTGTCAGCAATTGGCTTGAGGTCGCGCAGATTGCCGAAGACATCGGGCGATTGCACAACGACACATGAGATGGTCTCGTCAATCTGCGCCAGCAGATCCTCGCTCGCTTGCACATCGGGTGGCAACGTCGACACTTCATCGCTCGCCATATGCGAAATTGTACGCACGACTTCCGCGTAATGGGGATGCAAGCCACCGGAAAGCACAGCCTTCTTGCGTTTTGTCAGACGATGCGACATCAGCACCGCCTCGGCGCAGCCAGTCGAGCCGTCGTACATGGATGCGTTGGCGACCTCCATGCCGGTCAAGTTTGCAACCTGCGTCTGAAATTCAAACAGCATTTGCAATGTGCCCTGGGTTATCTCGGGCTGATAGGGCGTATAGCTGGTGAGAAATTCAGAACGCTGGATCAGATGATCGACGCTGGCGGGCACATGATGCTTGTAGGCGCCAGCGCCAACAAAGAACGGCACAGAAGACGCAGGCATATTCTTCGCCGCCATGCGCGACAGCAGCCGTTCGACTTCCAGTTCGGACTTTCGCAACGGCAATTGGGGCAGCCCGTGCATGAGCTTGTCGCCGGGCACGTCGGCAAAGAGAGCATCAATGCCGGCAACGCCGATACGCGCGAGCATGAGGGTTCGATCATCGGGCGTGATGGGGAGATAGCGCATGGATTCAACCCAGCGTTTTCAGATAAGCGGCATAGGCGTTTTCATCCATCAGTCCTTCGAGTTGCCGGGAGTCGGTGATCTTGAGCTTGAAAAACCAGCCATCACCTGCGGGTTCCTGATTGACCTTGCCGGGTTCGCCTTCCAGCGCGCCGTTTATATCGAGAACTTCGCCTGTAACTGGCGCGTAAACTTCGCTTGCCGCCTTCACGCTTTCAACGACAGCGGCCTGTTCGCCCTTGCCGATCTTTGCGCCCTTGGCAGGCAGTTCGACGAAAACAACGTCACCCAATTGTTCCTGTGCATAGTCGCTGATGCCAACAATTCCAGTGTCGCCTTCAACGCGAATATATTCGTGGTCTTTCGTGTAGTAGCTGCTGGGCATGACTTACCTCTTGTAACGATTGGGAACGAAGGGTATGGAGGAAACGACAGCGGCCAGCGGCTTGCCACGCACGATGATG
>CAMDKB010000015.1 GCA_945901195.1 Rhizobium sp. Q54 | reverse complement strand
AGATCCACCGCATCGTGGCAGCGACGGATTGCGGTCATGCCGTCAATCCTGCACAGATCGAGCGGCAGGTGGCGGGCTCGTTTGTCTACGGCCTGACAGCGCTTCTCTATGGCGAGATCACGGTGAAGAACGGCGCGGTCGAACAGACCAATTTCGACACATACAACATGATGCGCATCGACGAGATGCCCAGGGTTGATGTGATCGTTATGCCGTCAGGCGGTTTCTGGGGTGGTGTGGGTGAACCCACCATCGCAGTCGCTGCGCCCGCAGTGCTGAACGCCATCTTCGCGGCAACCGGCAAGCGCATCAGAAACTTCCCGCTGATGAACCAGAACCTCACCGCCTGAACCAAGCGGCGGCCTGCGGGCCGCCGTTTTCTTTTCGAAGTGAGCCTATGAAGCGTTCTTGCAGCCTGACCGCTTTCCTGTTTCTCGCCGTATCCACGGCAGCGAACGCGCAATCGGCCGAAGCGCCGGCGGGCGCCATCGCCTGCGCGGGCTGTCATGCGGCATCGAGCGCGGTGAATACGCCTGTGCCGAGCCTGATAGGACTTGATGCTGCAACCATCGCCGCAGCCATGCAGGACAATCGATCCGGCAAGCGTCAGGGGACGATCATGGATCGCATCGCCAAAGGATTCGATGAAGACGAATCAAAAGTCATCGCCGACTGGTATGCACGGCAGAAGTGAGGGCCCGATGGGAGCAGCGCAAACGCCAGTCACGCGCCGCCTGGCCCTGGCGTTAGGCGCCTCTGTTATTGCTGTGCCGGCGCTGTCACAGGGTTCAGGCGGCCGGGTCATCGTTGTTGGTGGCGGCTTTGGCGGCGCGACCTGCGCCCGCGCACTGAAGCGTCTGGCCCCCCGCATCGATGTAATCCTGATCGAAGCCAACGCCACTTTCACCGCATGCCCATTCAGCAATCTCGTGATTGCAGGCCTGCGCGAACTGTCCGCTCAGCAATTTGGTTATGACGCTATTGTTCGTGCCGGCGTCAAACTTGTCCAGCAACAAGCCACCGATGTTGATGCAAAGGCTCGCACGGTAACGCTCGCCGATGGTTCAGTTCTGCCATACGACCGCCTGGTTCTGTCGCCGGGGGTCGATATCCGGTGGGACGGGCTGCCCGGATATACGGAAGACGCCGCCGCGCGCATGCCCCATGCGTGGAAAGCCGGCGCACAAACGATGTTGCTGCGCCAGCAGCTGGAGGCGATGGAGGATGGCGGCGCGGTCGTCATGTCTGTTCCGGCCAATCCGTACCGGTGTCCGCCAGGCCCTTATGAAAGAGCCAGTCTCATCGCGTATTATCTGAAGACGAAGAAGCCGAAATCCAAACTGATTGTTCTGGACGCCAAGGATGCCTTTTCAAAGCAGCGGCTGTTCCAGAATGCGTGGAAAGAATTATATCCTGCCCATCCGAAATGGATATCGCTCTCGGCGGGCGGCAAGGTGAACGCCGTCGATCCCCGGCCGATGACACTGAAGACCGATTTTGCGAGCCATAAGGCTGACGTCGCCAATGTCATTCCACCACAAAAGGCCGGCGCGATTGCCGCCATCGCCGGGGTAACTGACAAGTCGGGATGGTGCCCCGTAGAACCCTTCAGTTTCACGTCCACACTGCAGCCCGATATCCACGTGATCGGCGATGCAGCCATCATGGGCGCGATGCCGAAGTCTGCATTCTCGGCGAGTGTTCAGGCGAAAGTCTGCGCGGCTGCCATCGTGAAAATTATGGCTGGCGCATCGCCTGCTGAGCCGCGCCTGATCAACACATGCTATTCTGTTGTGGCTCCCGATTATGGCATCACAGTTGCCGGGGTCTACAAGCCCGGAAATGGGCAATTGATCGAGGTCGCCGGGTCTGGCGGCACGAGTCCCATCGAAGCCCCCCATCTCAACGCGCAGCCGAGGCGGCTTATGCCGATGGCTGGTTCAAGACCATCAGCGCCGATGTCTTTGGTTAAGCCCCTCGTCGCGATCACGCTTGCCTTCTGCGGGCCACCGGCTGCGGCGCAGGCGCAGGTGGCGTATGAAGTGAAAGGGGATGAAATTCCCCGGTCCCTGACAAGCGCCAGCGGCGATGCGAAAAATGGACTTGCCCTCGCGGGCAACCGGCAGACCGGATTATGCGTTTTGTGCCACGCTGGCCCGTTTGCCGACCAGAGATTTATGGGGACGCTGGCGCCAGATCTGCGCGGCGCTGGCGCGCGCTGGAGCGAAGGGCAATTCCGTTTGCGCCTTGTTGATCCTGCGCGCTTCAACGCGGGCACTATCATGCCGGCCTATTACCGGACGCAGGGTTTGACGCGCGTTGCGCCCGCTTTCTCCGGCAAGACCATTCTGAATGCGCAACAGATCGAAGACATTGTCGCTTGGCTTGCGACCTTGAGGGATTGAGAGACGGGACATGAAGCAAACGATGAATACAACACGACGTGCGTTCATCACAGCATCGGGCAGCGCCTTGCTTGTGTTGACGACCCAAGGCGTCCGCGCGACACCCGAAGCCATGCAAGTGGAAATTCGCAAACTCACGGGCGGCGCGAAGATTCAAACTGGGCGCGTCACCCTTGATATTCCCCCGCTGGTGGAGAACGGCAATACGATTTCCATGTCCGTGCTTGTGGACAGCCTGATGAGTCCGAAGGACCACGTGAAAGCCATTCTCGTTTTCAATGAAAAAAAACCGCAACCGCACGTGATAACCGCGCATATGGGACCGCGTTCCGGCCGCGCCACCCTGTCGACGCGTATCAGGCTGGCGGACTCGCAAACCATCACCGCTATCGCCGAAATGGGCGATGGCACATTTTTCAGCGGTAAAGCGGACGTGATCGTCACCATCGCCGCCTGCCTGGAGGATATCGTGCCATGACCCGCGCGCTCATCAATGTTCCCGCAAAGGCCAAACGCGGCGAAATCATCGAAATCAAGACGCTGATCCAGCACCCCATGGACAGCGGTTATCGGGTCGGACTCAACGGGGCGCTGATCCCGCGCGACATCATCGACACCTTTATATGCACGTGAAATGGCGAAGAAATATTCAGAGCAGACCTTTCCTACGCCATCGCCACCAATCCGTTCATCACATTCTCGACGATTGCGACTGAAAGCGGGACGATCAAATTCAAATGGTCCGGCGACAAGAATTTCGCCGTCGAAGACTCTGTCGATATCCTGGTCAAATGAACCCGCGCGCGATCAGGTTTGCTGTCACTTCAGTCATCACCGGCGCGTGCGCTGTGTTGGCGATTTTCGCAGTAGCGGCCGCCGATATTCCCTTGCAGGATTGTATTTCCAGCTACACACAAATGGGCCGCGAAACCCGCGATGTTCTGGGTTCTCGATGGTGACACCTTGTGGCGCAACTCCGCCAACCCCGAACGCAAATCCTGCGGCGATTGTCATGGCGATGCGAAAAGTTCGATGAAAGGCGTCAGCGCGCGATATCCGGTTGCGCATGGACAAACCGGTGCGGTCACAACGCTCGAAGCGCAAGTCAATATTTGCTGCACCGCACGACAGAATGCGCCGGTGCTGGCTTCCGAGAGCAAGGAATTGCTGGCGCTGACCGCGTTTCTGGCGCGACAATCCAAAGGCGAATCTATCACCGTCGGGAACAGCGCCACCACGCAGGCAGCCATTGCGCGCGGGCGCATGATCTGGGAGCGCAGACAGGGGCAGCTCAATTTGTCTTGCGCCAATTGTCACGATGATAACTGGAACGGAAAACTTGCGGGCGCACCGATTCCGCAGGGCCATTCCACAGGGTATCCGATCTACCGGCTGGAATGGCAAACGCTGGGTTCACTGCAGCGGCGCTCGCGCAATCGCATGACGGGCATGCGCGCAGAACCCTATGCTGCGGGATCGCCGGAGTTTGCCGATCTCGAACTGTTCCTCATGTGGCGTGCGCGCGACCTGCCTGCCGATACGCCGGGTGTCCGCCCCTAGAGCAATGCGCGAAAAGTGGTCCCGGTTTTTCGTAAAAGCGATGCTCTGCATATTTGGAATCGGTCAGCGTGCTGAAAACGGATTTCGGTTTCCGGCACGCAAATCTGGGGCATGGTGCTCTTGACAATACTGCGGCAGAGCGCGTTTGATCGCTGCAAATCAGGAGGGCCTATCCATGGACGACCAAAAAATTCAGGTTCGGAAGCTTCAACGCGCCGTCGATGACGTCGCACTGTTTTCCATGCGCAATCTGCCATTGCTGGAACAAGGCACGACCTACGATCCGCTGGCGACGTCGGAAAATCTCTGGGCGAGTGTGAAAGTCTATGCCAGCGGCGGTGAAAATGCGCTGCATTCGCACGCCGGTGAAGATCACCTGTTTGTCGTGATGCAAGGCAAGGCGACCTTTACGTTTGACCACGGGCGGACTTCTGTCGTCCGCCAACATGAAGGCGTGATGATCCCGAAGAACGTGAAATACAAATTCGAGGCGGATCAGGCGGAAAATCTCGTGTTGCTTCGCGTTGGCGGCGGCGCGCGTGATGTCAAAGGAATCGACCAGCTGACAGAACACGGCACACCGCTGGACGTGAACAAGCTCACGTCTTTCGCCGACGGCTCGATCAAGATTGGGAACGAAGCGAAGAATGGCGAAACCGCTAAGCAACGAATTTATGCGCGCGGCACATATTTTTCGGCAGACGAATAGATCAGCCGCTGGCGCGGAGGTTGTCGATTTTTACCGCAACCTCTTCGCAAACTTCTGCCATTTCCAAATATTCCTGCCGCTGGCGGACTTCGTGTTCAAGTTCGGCGAGTTTACGATAGCGCTTGGCTTCTTCGCGTAAATAATCGGAATAATGCATCGTGGCCTCCATCGTTATCGCGTCGGATCCTGACGCGCGCGGCATGGTGCGTAGATTTTAATGGGAGTGGGTTGAAGGGACGACCGCAAAAGCGATCCGCGCAGCTTAAGTCGCGCCTGTCTGTATTGGTGGTTCCATGGTCACCTCCGCATCACCAGATGGAGAAAGAGAATCCGAACGTTCCACTCACATGGACTGAGGGTATTCTATCAAGCAGATTTGTCAACTTTTTAAAGCATGCCTCTATATAAGTAACTGAAATTTAAAGCGAATAGACATCGCTGTCTGGAGAATGATGTCCCGGCGCAGAAGCCCCTCGACAACTATTCCGTGGTCTGCCGGAACGCTCTGGCAGCAACAGCCGTGCGTCAGGCCCAGGCCGATTGCGATTTGAGAGAATCAAATCGAGGCTGCACAGTGTTTAATTTGCCGGACTGTATTTTGCTGCGGAGCGGCGTCCCCTTCCGCGCAAAACGTTCGAACATTGCGTCAGGCTGCTGCCAGCTTTGTATGCGCCCAAATCCCGCAAAGGGCGGACAAGATTGCGCCTGCAGCTGCGGCCATAGACATATATGGCTGATACGGGCCCGAAAGCTGAAGGTAATTGGTGATAAACACCACAGATGCGAGCAAAAAGATGATACCCGAAGTGGTGCGATAGTTGAGCATCTTTTTCTGCAATTCCTCAGCCTCTTCCTGCCCCTGGGTCAGGTTTCGGTTGAGCGCAGCCTGCTTTTCTATTTCGCGATAGTTCTCGCCCAGCAATATTTTCTTGTCTGCATCGGATAGTTCGGCCATCTGGCTCTCCTCCCGCCATTTCTCGAAGCGAGAATATCACCATAGGCTCTTTTTGTGGCGACTGTTCATCTTATTTGCCGTGAAACCCATTTTCTTTGCAATGCCACTGGCGAAGAATTCAGCCCCGGAGTGTCTTGAAAAAAGTGATCCCGGAGCGCTTGAGGCGTCCGGGATCAGGTCATTGAGGGTCTTCGGGACAGCAGATGCTGCCGTTATGCGAACTTCACCGTTCTTATCATCAGCGCAGCGCAGCATTCATCTTGTCGAGCAACGCCTGGCTGGGGCTAAGTTCTGGCGCATTGAGCTCGTTCAACGGCCGGGCGATCGTGCCAAGATTGGTGTGCAGATCCTGCGGGTCCTCGTCGATATAAAGCAGGCCCGTCACGATCTCACCGGCTGCCTTGTGCCTGTGGATGGCCGACATCGCTTCGGCGCGATCGTGCACGTTGTGATTCGCGTCGATCTTGTGCAGGCGGATGGAAGATCCGTCATGCAGCCGGACAACCTCGGTCGAGCCGGGTTCATATTCGGTAGAAATCGGCGCGCGCGGCGTGATGAAGTCCAGGGCGTTGAGCGCAGCGTTATGCGCCCGCACATAATCGAAGCTCTTGGTGGAGCCTTCGTGATTGTTAAACGCTACGCAGGGCGAAATACAATCAATGAACGCTGCGCCGCGATGCTCAATGGCTGCCTTGATCAGCGGCACGAGCTGAGTTTTGTCGCCGGAGAACGAGCGCCCAACGAAGGTTGCGCCAAGCTCGATCGCCATCGAGACCATGTCGATAGGCGCATCATTGTTGACTACGCCGCGTTTGTTCTTCGAGCCCTTGTCGGACGTTGCCGAGAACTGGCCTTTGGTGAGCCCATAAACGCCGTTATTCTCGACGATATAGACCATGTTGACGCCGCGCCGAATGGAATGGGCGAATTGTCCCAACCCGATGGATGCGCTGTCGCCATCTCCGGACACGCCGAGATAGATAAGATCGCGGTTGGCGAGATTTGCTCCCGTCAGCACCGAGGGCATGCGCCCGTGCACGGAATTGAACCCATGCGAAGCGCCCAGAAAATACGTCGGTGTCTTCGAGGAGCAGCCAATGCCGGAGAGCTTCGCGATTCGATGGGGTGGCAGGCTCAATTCGTAGACAGCCTTGATGATGGCCGCCGAAATTGAGTCATGACCGCAGCCGGCACAGAGGGTGGAGATTGCGCCTTCATAATCACGGTGAGTGAACCCGAGGTCGTTGGTTTCGATCGCGGGATGGCGGAATTTTGGTTTCGGGAGAAAGCTCATCCGATTGTCTCCTTCCGGCCCGCGCCGGTTGCTTTGTTGACCGCATCGCTCATCGCCTTGCGAATGAAACGGGCCGTGATGGGGGTGCCGCCGTAGTGCGGGATCGACGTAAGCTGCGCGGGATCGATACCGCACTCAACCATGAGCAGCGTGCGCAATTGCCCGTCGCGATTTTGTTCAATAACAAAAACACGATCATGGGCCGCGATGAAGTCACTCACTTCGGCAGAGAACGGGAAGGCGCGCACACGCAGTGCATCGACATGGACGCCGTCTTTTTCCAGCATATCCAGGGCTTCATGCATGGAAGCGCTGGTCGATCCGAAATAAATCACGCCGAGGTCTGTCTTGCGGGAAGCCTTGCGCAATACAGGCCCGGGCACATATTTTTTCGCCGTGTCGAACTTCTTCAACAAGCGCTCCATGTTGTCGATATACGGCGCGGCCAGTTCGGTATAACGGGCATAGCGATCCTTGGTCGTACCGCGCGTGAAATAGGCGCCGCGCTTGGGGTGCGTCCCAGGATAGGTGCGATAGGGGATACCGTCGCCATCGACATCGAGATAACGGCCGAATTCCTTGCCTGCCTCCAGATCTTCCGCTGTCATAACCTTGCCGCGATCCAGCTGCCGGCTGTCATCCCATTTCAGCGGTTTGCACATGCGATGATTGGAGCCAATGTCGAGATCGAGCATCACGAAGACAGGCGTCTGAAACCTGTCGGCCAGATCGAAGGCCTGTGCAGCAAACTCAAAGCACTCATAAGGATCTTCGGGCAGCAGCAGGATGTGCTTGGTGTCCCCATGCGACGCATAGGCGGCCAGCAAAATATCCGATTGCTGTGTGCGCGTGGGAATGCCTGTTGAAGGCCCGCCGCGCTGAACGTCAAACACCACTGCCGGAATTTCCGCAAAATAGGCCAGGCCGAAGAATTCCTGCATCAGCGAAATGCCGGGTCCTGAAGTTGCCGTGAATGCGCGCGCACCATTCCAGGCAGCGCCGATCACCATGCCGATGGACGACAACTCGTCTTCCGCCTGCACGATAGCGAACTTGTTTTTGCCGGTCTCCTTGTCGACGCGCAAGCGCTTGCAATAAGCCATGAAGGATTCGGCCAGCGACGTCGATGGCGTGATCGGATACCAGGCGCAAACGGTCGCTCCACCATAGACCGCGCCGAGCCCTGCTGCGTCATTGCCTTCAAGAAAGATCAGGTCACCGACGGCGTTCGCGCGCTTGAGATGCACACCAATCGGACAGGCAAAATTGGCCTTGGCATAATCATAGCCAAGGCGCAGGGCCTGAAGATTGGGCGCAATCAACTTGTCCTTGCCGCGGAATTGTTCGCCGATCAGCTTTTCAATTTCGGCAAGATCTATGTCGAGCAGCGCAGCCAGCGCGCCCACATATATTATGTTCTTGAAGAGCTGGCGCTGCCGCGGATCGGTGTAATGCTTGAGGCAAATTTCAGTCAGCGGCATTCCCAGGATCGTCAGATCGTCCCGGAAGGCCGACTTCGGGACCGGGCGGGACGAATCATAAAAGATATAACCACCCGGCTCAATGTCGGCGACATCTTCACCCCATGTCTCGGGATTCATCGCGACGAGCAGGTCACTGCCCCCGCGCGCACCCATATGGCCAGCTTCGCTTATACGAACCTCATACCATGTGGGCAAACCCTGTATGTTTGAAGGGAAGATATTACGCGGGGATACCGGCACGCCCATGCGCATGATCGAGCGTGCGAATAACTGGTTTGCACTGGCCGAACCGGAGCCGTTAACGTTGGCAAAACGGACGACGAAGTCATTTACGCTCTGGATCGGCATGCGCCCTCCGCATGAGTCATATTGAGTGTGAATCTCTGCATGTCCCACGCGCCGGTCGGGCAACGTTCGGCACAGAAACCGCAATGCAGGCAAACGTCTTCGTCTTTCGCCATGATGCGGCCCGTATTCAGCGTGCCGGAAACATACAGATCCTGAGTCGTGTTTGTTGCCGGCGCGGTAAGATGGGTGCGCAACACGTCTTCTTCCGCATTGTCCACGAAGGTAATGCAATCGACGGGACATATATCAACGCAAGCATCGCATTCGATACAAAGCTTGTCCGCGAACACGGTCTGGACGTCGCAATTGAGGCAACGCTGCGCTTCCGCCAATCCAAGCTTGAGATCAAACCCAAGTTCCGACTCGACCTTGATGTTCTTCAGCGCGATGGCAGGATCGACTGTCAGCACCTTGTAGCGCTTGTCGTTCTCGATCCTGTTATCGTAGCTCCATTCGTGAATGCCCATCTTCTGGCTCACGAGCGTCGTCATCGGCGGCGGACGATCCTTGATGTCTTCGCCCATGCAGTATTTGTGAATGGAGACGGCAGCATCATGCCCGTGAGCGACGGCCCAGATGATGTTCTTGGGGCCAAAAGCTGCATCGCCACCAAAGAATATGCCGGGACGCGAACACTGATATGTAGCCTCGTCGACCGCTGGCATGTCCCATTTGTTGAACTCGATGTCGATGTCGCGCTCGATCCAGGGAAACGAATTCTCCTGGCCAACAGCCATCAACACGTCGTCGCATTCCAGCAGCACGTCGGGTTCACCGGCGTTCACGAGGCGGCGGCGACCCTTGTCATCATATTCCGCCTTCACTTTTTCAAACAGCACGCCCGTCAGCTTGCCGCCATTGTGCTTGAATTCCTTCGGCACGAGGTAGTTGAGAATCGGGATGCCTTCGTGCATCGCGTCTTCTTTTTCCCACGGCGAGGCTTTCATTTCCTCAAACCCTGAACGCACAACGACCTTCACGTCCTTGCCGCCAAGGCGGACCGAGGAGCGGCAGCAGTCCATTGCCGTGTTGCCGCCGCCCAGAACGATGACCCGCTCACCGATGCTCGTCGTATGTCCAAAAGACACACTGGAAAGCCAGTCGATGCCGATGTGAAGATTGGCCATGCATTCTTCGCGTCCGGGCAGATCGTCGAGATCACGTCCACGAGGTGCGCCAGAGCCAACAAAGATGGCGTCATACCCCTCAGCCAGCAGCTTCTTCATGCTGTCGATCGGCGTGTTGCCACGGAAGTCGATACCGAGATTGAGAACGTAGTCCGTTTCTTCGTCGATCACACTTTCCGGCAGGCGGAATTTTGGAATCTGGGTCCGCATCATGCCGCCCGCGAGCGGATCACGATCAAAAACGGTTATGTCATAACCGAGCGGGGCCAGATCGCGTGCGACAGTCAGAGAAGCCGGTCCTCCGCCAATGCAAGCAATCCGCTTGCCGTTTTTCCTGTCCGCCTTCGGCGGCAGGCGCTCGCGAATATCCTCTTTATAATCGGCGGCTACACGTTTGAGCCGGCATATTGCGACGGGTTGCTCCTCAACCCGACCACGACGGCAGGCCGGTTCGCAAGGGCGATCGCATGTGCGCCCGAGAATTCCAGGGAACACATTCGATTTCCAGTTGATCATGTAAGCATCGCCATAACGCCCTGCCGCAATCAGCCGGATGTATTCCGGGACGGGCGTGTGGGCCGGGCAGGCCCATTGGCAATCGACGACTTTATGGAAGTAATTCGGGTCTGCTATTTCGGTCGGTTTCACCTGGCTGGTCCTCCCGGCGCATCGCGGGCTGGTCCATAAAGACCCGCCTGCTGGCATACGTCACCCTTCGTTCAGGCCACAACTATCCAGATGGACAACGCAGCAACGGGCGAGCGGAAACGTGTGCCAGTCTGACGCCGCCGTCAAGCGACATAACGGGTGTTAAACGCACAAATTCAGTTCATAATTGATTGCGGCACTGCAGCAATAGTGCCCAAAGGCTGTATTCGCCATGCTGCATTGCAGCGAATTTCCGAAGATTTTGTTCGAGCTGCGCCTGGCAAATTCAGCTACGCCACTGCAGTGCAAACAAAAGCACAAGCTATCTCACTGCCAATTATTGCGTTAATATAATTTCAAGACTGAAGGGCAGGCCGCCAGGTGACCTGCTTTATCATCAACTCCGCGATGCGGACTACGGGAGGTAAACGCCATGCATTCGAACCGTGCCTACGCAATTGAAACCCCAGCGCGCCCTTGCGCGAGGAACGTCCTCAAACAGATTGCTCAGCGTCTCATCGTTTCGGCAGTCGCCATCCTGCCGGCTTATCTGGCCGCCACGGCGACCGTACAAGCCCAGCCTTACCCCGCAAAAACAGTGCGGTTCATTTCTCCGGGAACGCCGGGCAGTACTACAGATATCATGCCGCGTGTGATAGCGGCGGAGCTCGCCAAGCGGCTCGAAGTGACAGTCTTCGTCGACAACAAGGCGGGGGGCAGCGGGATGCTCTCCGCGCAGGCGCTTGTTGCTGCTCCGGCTGATGGCGCAACACTTTATCTTACGACCCTTGGCAGCATGTGTATCGCCCCGTTCGTGCTGCCCAGTATGCCGGTCGATCCGCACAAGGATTTCATCCCGATTTCACTGACGGCTACCTTGCCGCTCATTCTGGTGGTCAATCCGAAACTACCAGTGAAGACGGTCAAGGACTTCGCCGAATGGGTCAAAGCCAATCCGGACAAGGCCACCTACGGATCTGCTGGCGCAGGCTCGACCTCCGCCATTTCGGCAGCCCTGTTTGGCAAGGCAGCGAATGCGCCTGTCATCCATGTCCCGTTTCGCACCATGCAATTGGCAGCCGATTCCATCATCAAGGGTGAGCTGACGTTTCTTGTTTCCGATATTGGTGTGATCGCAGCCAAGGTGAAGGAAGGCGAATTACGCGCCCTGGCGGCCTCGACGGCGCAGCGGTCGCCGCTGATGCCGGACGTACCCACGTTTACTGAAGGCGGGTATCCCATGGATCTCACGCTTTGGTATGCGGTCATGATGAAATCAGGCACCCCTGCCCCGCTTGTCGAACGCATGACCAAGGAATTGACTGAAATCATGAAAATGCCAGAAATCGTGGCGCGCTGGAAAGATCTTGGGCTCGAAACCGGTAAGTTGCACGGCGCGGACTTTGCGAAATATTATCAATCCGAACTGAAACGCTGGGCGGAAATCATCCCGCCACTTGATCTGAAAGAAAAATAACCTGCTGGCGGCAAGCGCTACAAGGAGGAAGACAGTGGTAGAATTCAAAAAGCTTTCGAAACACACAGGCGTCGAGGTTTTCGGCGTCGATCTGTCCAGGACGCAACCACAAGCAGTGATCGATGAAATCAACCGGTTGTTCGTCGAACATTGCGTTATTCTGTTCCGCGATCAAAAACTGACGCAGGAAGAGCTTGTCAACGCAACGGGCATGTTTGGCGAGGTCGCCAACTACGACCGCCCCAAGGATCTGCAGACCGACGTACAGAAGCGGCAACTGCCCGCGATCATGCTGATCACCAATATTCGTGAAGATGGCAAACCGATCGGGGCACTGCCCGATGGCGAGATGTGGTTTCACCACGACATGATCCACAACGTTCGCCCGCACAAGGCAACCTTGTTGTATTCCATCGAAATTCCGACATGGGGCGGCAATACCGTGTTTTCGAATCTCTATGCGGCCTATGATGCACTGCCCGTAGACCTCAAGGAAAAGGTCGAGGGTCGCATGGCGCTGAACGCATTCAACTACGGCGCACGTTTCAAGGGCGATCCGACGGCGCTGAAGGCGCGGCCAGAAGCGATCCACCCTGCGGTTCGGATACATGAAGATACCGGCCGCAAGGCAATCTATATGGACAGGCTGATGACGCAGAACATTATCGGTCTGCAGCAAGAAGAAAGCGACGCCGTGCTTGAACGGATTTTCGATCACTGCGAGCAGGACGAATTCCTCTACGAACATGCCTGGCGCAAGGGCGATGCCCTGATGTGGGATAACAGGTCGTCAATCCATGCGCGGAAAGACTTTCCGGCCGATCAAATTCGACTGATGTGGCGCACGACGCTGAAGGGCGCGCCGGTGATGGCCCCCGCCGAGTAGTTTTTAGTCGAAGCTGGAAGAGACAGGAACAATGGTCGAATTTCGCAAATTGTCAGTTCACACAGGGGCCGAAATCCTTGGCGTCAATCTCGCAAATCCCATGCCGCACGAAACGGCAGATGAAATAAACCGCATCTTCGTGGATCATTGCGTCATTCTCTTTCGGGATCAGAAGCTGACGCAAGAAGAGCTTGTACGCGCTACAGCCAATTTTGGCGAACCCGCCGAATACGATCTGCCCAAAGAGCACCGCACTGACGAAGAAATGAAGCAATTGCCCGAGATCATGATGGTCACCAATATCCGCAAGGACGGCAAGCCCATAGGCGCGCTGCCAGATGGCGAAATGTGGTTCCACCATGACATGATCCACAATCAGAACCCGCACAAGGCGACGTTGCTCTATGCTTTGGAAGTGCCATCCTGGGGCGGGAATACGCTGTTCTCAAATCTCTTTGAAGCTTATGAAACGCTGCCACAGGACATCAAGAACAAGGTCGAAGGCCGTATGGCCATCAACGCCTTCAACTACGGTGCGCAATTCAAAGGCGATCCCAATGCTGCGCCGACACGCCGGCACGCGACCCATCCTGCCATTCGCTTGCACGAAGAACGCCAGCGCAAGGCCATTTATATGGACCGCCTGATGACCCAGGAAATCGTCGGCCTTCCCGAGGCGGAAAGCAACGCTTTGCTGGAGCGCATATTTGACCACATCGAAAACCGCGAGCTCATTTACGAACATCAATGGCGCAAAGCCGATGTGCTCATGTGGGACAATCGCTCGTCTATCCACGCGCGAACGGATTTCCCCGCCGGTGAAGTGCGGCTCATGTGGCGAACCACATTAAAGGGCACGCTTGCTGCGTGAGGCATAGCCGCCCTGCCCATCGCGGCAAAAAGGCAGTGCCGGAAAGGCTCGCCCGAAAAGGCGGTGCCGAAAAGGGAAGGGCTCTTGCAATTTCACCTTCGGCGAGTCCAAACTGATTCCAACAGATCAATCAGGGAGGCGCAAAATGCCAAAAGTCTTTTTTCCCCGCACGCCTGGCAAGGGTATCGACGTCACGCCCGAAGAAATGAAAGGGCGTATCGCCAGGTTCAACGAATTGCCGGAAGACAAGATGGCGTTTGTGGACCATTCTGACGAATCTCGCCGCCGCAAGATCTGTTTTGCGATTTCACCCGGCAATACCGGTGGCCCTGCCGCCATCAGCGTCCCGCATGGATTTCATGTGGTTATGATCACAGCGGGCAAGGGCAGACGCCCACCATCGCATTCGCACCCTTATAACGAAGTATTCATGTGCCTCGAAGGCAAGTTTGCGATTTATTGGGGTTCTGATGCTGAAGAAAAAGGCGCGCGCGGTGAACCGGATCTGGTTCTCAACCAATTCGATATGGTGTCGGTGCCGCCAGGCACCATGCGCAATTTCGAATGCATGACGGAAGAGCCAGGCAAACTAATGACGATTTTCGACACGTTCGGCGATCCGAACATCGGCGTCGTCGTGCCGCCGGATATTTACCTGAAATATTACAAGCCCACGGAACAGGCCTAGATTCGCGGCAAGCGCCCGGGACCAACCGCTGTGACAAGCATCCAAGCCGGCCCGATGATCGGGCGCGCCATGCCGCGCCGCGAAGATGAGCGGTTCATCAGCGGCGCAGGAAGCTATACAGATGATCGCCACTTTGATGGCCAATTGCATGCGGTCTTTTTACGTTCACGCGTCGCACATGGGAAGATCACGCGGCTCTCAACAGAGACCGCAGCGCGCCTGCCTGGTGTGCGGGCTATTCTGACAGGGGCTGATTATGCCGCTGATGGCCTTGAACCCGTCGATCATCTGCCCAATCCTGCTGATATAATCGACATCAGAAAGCGGGCGCTAATCGATGCTGATGGGAAGGACGTACAAGGGCGTCCGCATTGGCCACTGCCACAGCATGAAATCAGTCACCTCGGTGAACCCATTGCAATAGTGATTGCCGACAGTGTGGCGGCGGCGCTGGATGCTGTTGAGAGGATCGAGCTCGAGATTGCAGAACTGCCCGCCGTACTGGATATCAATAGCGCAGTCATAGCAGGCGGAGAGGAACATTTATTCTTCGATATCTGCAGCGGCGATGCAGCGGACGGCGACAAAATATTTCGCGATGCAGCCCATGTTGTCACGCACAGTTTCGCGACACAGCGCATTGTGAATTGCCAGATGGAGCCTCGCGCGGCGATTGGTCTTTATGAGAATGGCAATTACACACTGGTTTCTGGCAATCAGGGTGTCTCGCGTCTGCAGATGCAATTGGCGCAAGCTCTCGTGACGCCGGCCGACAGATTACGCATTATCACGCCCGATACAGGCGGCGGGTTTGGGCCGAGAACCTACCTGCAGCCGGAACAGATCTGCATCCTGTGGGCTGCGCGCAAAACAGGGTGTCCGGTGCGCTGGACTTCCACACGTCACGAAGCGTTCCTGAGCGATTATCAGGGGCGCGATTCTCTAGCCACAATGACGCTTGCGCTTGATGCAGAGGGGCGTTTTCTAGCCTATCGCGCGGACTTTTCCAGCAATGTTGGAGCGTATTCGGTCGCTTATGTCACTGCCGCCAATGCCATGAAAATGTTTCCTACCTGCTACCGCATTCCTCATCTGGACGTGCGTTTGCGTGGCGTGCGGACTCATACTGTGCCGACTGCGCCCTATCGCGGCGCGGGACGGCCGGAAGCCAATCATCTCATCGAACGCATGATCGACATTGCTGCAATACGGCTTGATATGAACAGGATCAAGTTGCGGCAGCTGAACATCATTCGCCCACGCGATCTCCCCTATATATCGGCTGCAGGACAACCTTATGACGCCGTGGATTTTCCGCTTTATATGACGCGCGCGCTTGAGCTGGCGGACTGGAAAGGCTTCTCCCGCCGCCGCGCGCAATCGGAACGCACAGGAAAGCTGCGGGGCATCGGACTGGCCAATCATATGGAAGCGCCCGTTGGCGCGCCTGTGGAAAGGCTGAAAATCCATATTCACGACCACTCCCTGGAACTTGTCGTGGGGACACAATCAACCGGCCAGGGCCACGAGACGACCTACGCGCAAATAGCCAGCGACCTGCTTGGTGTACCCTTTGACAAGATCACGGTGACAATGGGCGACAGCGCTGTCGTGTCCATGGGGGGCGGCACCCATTCGGATCGCTCGCTGCGTTATGTCAGTACGCTCGCCAAAAGCGCTGCAGACAAATTGATCGCAGCCGGGATCAAATCAGCGGCGACGCCATTGCAGACCTCACCGGATGATATAACCTTTGCGAACGGGGTCTTCCGTTCGGCGAGCAAAGGATCTGAAATCACTTTGCTCGAACTGGCCCGTCACGCGAAGGGCGTTGGAGATATTGAGTTTCCAGCGACAGTCAGTGAAGACTTCATTGGCCGGATTACGGTGTTTCCCGGCGGTTCCGCCGTTTGCGAAGTGGAGATCGATCCCTCTACGGGTGAAACCAGTGTTGTGAATTATTGCGCAGTCGACGATGTCGGCCAGATCGTCAATCCCATGATTGTCGCCGGTCAGGCACATGGGGGCATTGTGCAAGGCCTTGGCCAGGTGGCGCGCGAAGGCGTCACGTTTACGGATGGCCAGATGATGACCGCCACATTTATGGATTACGCGATAACGCGCGCAGCCGACGCCGTGTTCTTCAAGCTGGATCACGTGGAAGCGCCCGTGCGTAACAATCCCTATCGCATCAAGGGCGGTGGAGAAGGCGGCAACACGCCGGTCACTGCGGCCTATCTGAACGCGGTCTGCGATGCGCTGGGAGCCAAATGCTCAGACCTCGACATGCCGGTCACTGCGCAATCCATCTGGAAGTTTCTGCAATCAAATCGCCGGGAGTAAATCATGGAAGAAGCTGTCTCGTTCAAATCCGATGGCCTGATGATCAAGGGCCTGATGACCTTTCCGGCCTCTGTGGCTCAAGGCCCGCGTCCTGCGATCATCATTTTGCATGGCTTTGGCGGCCACAAGAACGGTGTACAACAGCAATGGTCGCACAAATTCTTTTCCGGCCTCGGTTATGTCACCTTGCGCATCGACTATCGCGGATGTGGCGAGAGCGAGGGCAAGCGCGGCGCGATCCTGCCACACGGAATGGTGCGTGATACCATTGCCGCCGTGGATTATCTTGGCTCACGGCCCGAGGTTGACAAGAGCCGTATTGTATTGAGCGGCACAAGTTATGGCGCGACAGTTGCCGTCTATGCTGCTGGCATCTGCGATCGTATCGCCGCGGTCATCGCACAGGGCGGTTGGGCCAATGGCGAAGACATGTTTCGCCGCATTCATAATACGCCCGAGAAATGGGCCAAATTTTCAAAGCTGCTGGTGCAGGCGCGTGCTTACCGGGATCACGAGCCTGCAGTACGCGTGCCCCGTTACGACATCATCTGGATTCCCGAGCGTCTGCGTCCAGCCATCGACAAATTGTCGATCATGGATTTCGCTATCGAGACAATAAGCGAAACCCTGGACTTCAATGCGGGTGAAGTTGCCGCTGCCATGGCGCCACGGCCTTTGCTGATCATCCACAGCGCGAAGGACGAAGTGATCACGGCGGACGGTTCGATGGACATCCTTAGAACCGCCGGTTACCACGGCGATCTGCATATTCTCACCGGCGTCGATCATTTCATGTTCGAGGAAGAAGATGGCCGCGTGGCCTCCATCGTGCGCAACTGGCTCGGCAAGGCAATGCCCGCGTAGAGCGTTTTAAGCTATTTCTGCGTTCATCTGGTAAGCAGCCTCCCCGGGTTTAGCGCCCACCCTTCATCTGCACCGCGCGCCGTGCTAGGGTGTGGTCATGCGCGGGCAAACTCGCCGTGACATGAGTTAGGGACGGGGGCGAGCATGAGAGCGTGTTCCAGCATCCTCTTGGTGGCGGCTTTGGCTGCCTTTTGCGGTTCGTCTGCGTATGCGCAGGATGGCGGCGATTATCCTTCAAAGCCGATCAGAATCCTTGTTGGATCAGCCCCCGGTGGATTCCCCGATACGATGGCCCGGCTGTTTGGCGAGCAATTGGGGCGTCGCCTGAAACAGACCGTGACGATTGAAAACAGGCCGGGCGCGGGCACGGCCATCGTCTCCCAGACCGTCGCCCGCGCCAAACCGGACGGTTACACATTGCTTGTGGCGGATTCCTCGATGTGGGCAATCAGTCCCCATGTCTATAAAACGTGGCCCGTCCATTCCATTGACGATTTCGCACCCGTGACCCTCTTGGGGCGGGCTGCGAATTTTCTGGCGGTAACTACGCATCTTCCTGTTACAGATAATCTTGCTTCGGTGATCGCCTTTCTGAAGGCCAATCCAGACAAATATAATTTTGGATCCTCTGGCATCGGCTCGATGCACCATCTCACGTTTGAAATCTTCAAGACACGAACTGGCGTTCAGTTGCAGCATGTGCCGTTCAAGGGCACCACCATGGTGCTGGGTGCGCTGGCGGGCGGAGAAATCGCGCTGGCGTTTCAATCTGCCTCGCAATTGCCGGGCTTTGTGCGTCAGGGCAAAGTAAAAGTGCTGGGCGTTTCCATGGCCAACCGATCCCCAGTCATGCCGGACATTCCCACATTTGCAGAACTGGGAATCGAGGGCATGGACCTGCCTGGCTACATCGGCCTGCTTGCGCCCAAGGATACACCCGTCGCCATCGTCAACAGGCTCTTTGAGGAGGTTCGCGCTGCGACGCAGGATATTGATTTGCGCCGTCGGCTCGATGGTATCAGCGTAGAGGCCGTTGGCTCAACGCCACAAGAAACTATGGAATGGATGCGCAAGGAAACCGACGTTTTCGCACGTGCCGTGAAGGACGCCGGGATCGTACCTGAATGAGTTTCCACCGCACAGGCTTGCTTGACAAGCATGGGCGGGTCTGTTGCACTTCTGGTTCAAGAACAAGCGCGTGCATTCATGCAAATGTTAGCGCAGCACTTTGGGAAGACGCGTTCCTGAATTTCGCACGGGCAGCCGGCGGGGACCAGATGACATCCATCCAGCAAGAAGCTGCACTGACAGGATTCGAAGACAGATCCTGCCAGCCGATCGCGAGCCATGAACAGGCACTAGAACGCGTACGCGCCTTGCTGCCGCGCATCGCCGCTTGTGCCAAGGCTGTCGATAGTGAACGACGCGTTCCCTCTGATGTGATTGCTGCGCTTTCGCAAGCGGGCCTCTTTCGTATCATGGCTCCCAGGCGATATGGCGGTGCGGAACTTGGATTTGCCACACTCACAGAAGTGACGGCGGAGATTGCCTCGGCCTGCGGTTCGACGGGGTGGATCTATACGGTATTGGCGGGCCATAGCTGGCTTCTGGCGCTTTTTCCGCAACAGGCGCAGGAGGAAGCCTTCACGAATCCGCACGATCTAACAGCGACTGTCGTGCGGCTGGGCGGCGAACGGCCCAAACGGGTGGATGGCGGCTATCGAATTGCAAATGCGAGCGGCCGCTTCTGCAGCGGCATTGATCATGCCGCCTGGATCATACTGGGCGCTGGCGTGGAAACCGCAGCAGGCGCAATAGAGCCGCGTTATCTCATGGTGCCCCAAAGTGATGTTGAAGTTGTCGATGACTGGTTCACAACGGGTATGCGGGGCACCGGCAGCCGGTCATTGCGCATTGCTGAAGCCTTCGTGCCAGAGCATCGCAGTGTTGCGATAGCCGACCTTGCAAGCGGGACGGCGCCTGGGCTGAAGCTGCATGCAGCGAATATCTACAGGGCGCCCTTTCCGCACGTGCTTCCTTTATCGTTGGCGGGCGCGCCGCTGGGAATGGCGCGCGGAGCGGTCAATTCGTTTCGTGAAAAATTTCGCAACCGCATTGCAAATCTTGGCGAGACAGAGATCGCCGAACATTCGGCATTTTTCGTGCGCCTCGCCGATGCGGCCGCGGCAGTCGATGCTGCGATGGCGTTGATCGTCAGCGACAGCCGCCAGATCGATCATGCGGCAAACGGCACAAAAACCTCGCGCCTTGATCGCGCACGTCTCATGCGTGATGTCGCCAATGCTGCCCATATGTGCCGGCAAGCGGTCAACAGCCTGTTTGAGGCGGGCGGCGGCTCGGGAATCTATGACGGCGAAGATTTGCAGCGTATCTGGCGCGACATCAACGCAAGCACGTCACACAATACTTTCAGTCGCGAAAGGGCTGGCGGCATGTATGCGCGCGCCTTGTTCGACCTGCCGCCAGGCAAGACCGAACGCATAGGGAATTGAACCTTCGTACCAAACCGGGAGAACGCCCATGATAGCCTGTCTTTCCACCAACGGCCCCAGCGTCCGCCATCTGGCTGCGCCACCAACCCGCCTGCTGGTCGCCACGCTCACTGGCCTTGATATTGTCGAGCGGGAAAAGCCCGGCGCGCCCTGGATCAGGAAATCGCATGTTCTGGATGGCACGCATTTGAGCGCACTGATGATACCGCCCGGTGACAACGGCATATTTGCCAGCATTCACAATGGCAAGATTTTGCACAGCAGCGATGATGGCGAAACGTGGACACCTCGCGATACCGGTGTGAGCGCAACGCATATCTTCAGCCTCGGTTTTTGTGAACATGCTGGCGGCGTGACCCTTTATGCGGGGTCAGAACCTGTTTCGCTTTTCCGCAGCCAAAATAATGGCGCAACGTGGGAAGAGCTGCAGGCAATCCAGAAAGTGCCGGGCCACGAGGCCTGGACATTTCCGCCGCCACCGCATCTTGCCCATACCAAGAGCTATCTGTTCGATTTAAAGAACCCTGACGTGTTTTATGTTGCAATCGAGCAAGGTGCGCTTTTGAAGACTACAGATGGCGGCAAGACATGGCGTGAGCTCGATGGCTTCTTCCATCCGGATGATGTCTGGCCCAAGGACGTGCACCGGGTTGTCCGCGATCCGAAAGATCCTGAAACCATTTTCCTCGTTACCGGCACCGGCCTTTACCGATCAAATGACAGCGGTGAAAACTGGACGCATGTGACGACCATGAGCTTCCGTATCGGCTATCCAGATCAGCTGATCTTTTCGCCGTTGGATCCCCAGACTTTCTTTATGTCAGGCGCGGAACGTGATCCGCGCACCTGGCGGCAATCGCACGAGGCGCACGGCACCGTGCTTCGTTCAAATGATGGAGGCGCCACGTGGCAGGATGCCAACACTGGACTGCCTAACACGGGACGCGCCAATATCGAGGCAATGAATGTGGCAGTCTATCCCGGCGGCTTCACGTTGTTCGCCGGCAATACAGATGGGGAAATCTACGCCAGCGACGACAGCGGTGCGAACTGGACATGCATCGTGTCCGGTCTGAAGCCAATCTCCAAGGGTGGGCATTTCAGAAATCTTCAGGATGCACCGGCTGCGGCCTGACTGAGCAGATCGTACTATGAAATCGAGCGCCCATCGCATTCTCACCACCCATGCCGGTAGCCTGCCCCGGCCACCTGAAATTCTGCAGGGCCTGGCAGACAAGGATGCGGGGCGTCCGTTCGAACGGGCGCAGCTTGATCAAGGCATTCGCCAATCCACCGCCGACGTGGTGAAACGGCAGACAGACATCGGCATGGATATCGTCAATGATGGCGAACATTCCAAATCCAGCTTCGCGTCTTATTGCCGTGCTCGTCTGAGTGGTATCGAACATTCATCCAAACCGCCAGCGTTTCGTGGTCCCACACGCGACACGCTTGCGTTTGCGGCCGTGTACGAAGAGCTGGCCCGCATGAACGCTGCGCGCGGTGTCAATGCGCCGCGCAGAACGGGACGGATGGGATCGACTGTTTGCACCGGACCAATTACTTATATCGGGCAGGAGGCAGTGGCTGCCGATATCGCAAATCTCCAGACGGCCTTGAAAGGCCGCGATGTCGAAGATGGCTTCATCACGGCCATCTCGCCGACCAATCTGGAAATGTATCACGCGAACGAATATTACCGCACGGACGAGGAATATCTGGAGGCGCTCGCCAACGCGATGAATGTAGAATATCGCGCCATCGTCGATGCGGGCTTCATCCTGCAGATCGATGATCCCCGCCTGGCGACGCACTACAATCGCATTCCCGGTGCGTCTATCGAAGAGTGCCGCAAGTTCATGGCGCTGCGCATCGAGGCCGTGAACCACGCGTTGCGCGGCATACCACGCGAGATAGTGCGCTTTCATACCTGCTACAGCGTCAACATCGCGCCGCGTGTCCATGATTGGGAATTGAAACATTATATCGATCTAGAGCGCCTCGCGCCTAATTTGGATCATATCCCGCGTGCCTAAAATAGTTGGCGCATTCTTCCGACGCAAATTCGCCGAGGAGTTCGCCTATTTTGGTCCACAATCCCTCGACAGTTCGCTTCGCTGCTTTGCGCAAGAGCGCTTTGA
>CAMDKB010000014.1 GCA_945901195.1 Rhizobium sp. Q54 | reverse complement strand
ATACTCATCGCGGTGTTCCATCGCCAACCGCACCGCACGTTCGCGGAACTCAGGGGAATACGGCTTCGAGGTCTTCTTCTTTTGTGTCTGTTCCATAATGGGCAATTCTCCGAGAGTTTTGCCCTCCGGTAAACCCGGGGCGGTTCAGTCTTGCGGCCTGTGCGGCATTTAACGTCCAACATTATAGATTTCGGCGCCAATCCCGAGGATGCCTCAAGGCGCATCGTGCCTTCGGGCGCAAAGGACGAGATCAGCCTCGCCGAAAACGCCTTGGCAGAAATGCAGACCGCGCTGGCAAATGAATTATCCGAAAAAAAGCATCTGGCGGCGCTTGGTCTTGCCGTCGCCAAGATAAATCACGATCTGCGCAACATGCTGGCGTCCGCCCAATTGATTTCCGACCGGCTCGCGAGCGGGTCTGATCCCCTCACCCGGCGGCTTGCGCCAAAACTGGTTGCGACACTCGACCGGGCCATCGCGTTTTGCCAGTCTACGCTTACCTATGGCCGTGCAGCCGAGCGTGCGCCAATCCCCTCGCGGCTGAAATTGCATCAACTGGTCGCGGAAGCTGCGGAAATCGTCTCTCCAGCAGATATCGGCCGCATTCCCATCATCAACAGCGTCCCGCGCGGTTTCGAACTGCTGGCCGATAACGAGCACCTCCTGCGCATCATGGTGAATCTGTTTCGAAACGCAGTGGAAGCGCTGCAGGGGGCTGGCCCGCAGCCAGGGCTGGCGCCGCAGGTTCGTGTTTCCGCGCGGCGGGAGGGTGCAAACGTGTCAATTGAGATCGAAGATACCGGCCCTGGCATCCCTCCAATGGCGCGCGAACGGTTGTTTGACGCCTTTCAGGGCTCCACCCGCCTGGGAGGTTCGGGTCTGGGCCTCGCCATTGCCGCCGAACTGGTGCGTTCACATGGGGGCGACCTAATCATTCTGGACAGCAAACCACAAAACGGAGCGACATTCCGCATCCGGCTGCCCGACCGCCAGGCCGTCGCTGCAGACTGAATTACAGCCCATGTGGCCAGTCAGGCATTTTTCGTCGCGCAGCCTAAATCATACACTTGCTTTGCCCGCCGCAAGCCGCTACACGATGCGCCCGTGGCGTCAATTGCTGAAAGGCAGACCCCATTGGACGGGAAGCTCACAAAGCATCCTGTCAGCACGCGCCCTTAGCTCAGCTGGATAGAGCATCAGACTACGAATCTGAGGGTCAGGAGTTCGAATCTCTTAGGGCGCGCCATTTTACTCACTGAATTGAAAATCGATTCGTTATTGAAATGGGCATTCGTTTCCGCGAAATCGGGGACAGTTTCTGGCCCCCGCAATTTCCACGAGCATTGAAGCCCTTTCAGCGTTGAACATACTTTGGCGTCGGGCCGCTTTTCTCAAATGCGCACCACTTCCTATGGTGTCATTTTGAAGCCAGTGCGTTGTGCAAAACCTTTCCATTTTTCAACTTCCGAGACGTAAAATGGACCAAATTCCCGTCCGGGCCGGGTGACGGGGTCGGCGAAAATCGAGCGGAATTTTTGCTGGTGCACGGGATCGGCGACGACCTTCTCGATCGCGCTGCTGATGCGATCACGCAGTTCCACAGGCATTTTCGGCGGTCCGAAAACACCAAGCCAGCCGATGATCGTCATGTCTTTCATGCCGAGCTCCGCCATGGTCGGGACATCAGGCAATTGCGGCAGGCGTTTGGGAGCCAGCGTCGTAAGAAAACGCACTCGCGGATTGGTGAGATGGCCGGCAATGCTCGACACGCTCGGCATATAAAGATCGGTCACGCCAGCCAGAAAATCATTCAGGACCGGAGCTGCCCCCTGATAGGGGACATGCACGAGATCAAGCCCGAACTGACTGGCAAGATAGGCAGCTGTTATATGCGGCGTCGAAGCCAGCCCGGAAGAACCGTAATTCAGCTTGCCCGGATTGGCTTTGGCATAAGCCACAAATTCGGTCAGCGTGCGCACGGGTAGATCAGCCTTCACTGCCATCAGATATTGCGCTTCTACGGCCTGAGCGACGGGTGTGTAGCCATTTCTATAATCGAAGGTGAAACCTGGGTCGACGGCAGGGGGAATTCCAATACCGCCGTCATTATTTGTCAGCAGCGTATAGCCATCAGGCTCGGATTTCACGAGATCGCCAAGGCCTATGCGCCCGTTGCCGCCAGATTTATTGACGACCAGAAACGTCTGGCCCTCCGCCTGCCGCAAGCCGTCAGCAAGGAATCGTGCGACCGCATCTATGTAACCGCCAGCCGGATACGGCACGATAATCGTCACACGCTGCTTGGAGGGCCATGCCTCCTGGGCTCGTAGAGCATTCATGCCTGGCATGAACAAGACGGCCAAGGCGCCGAACAATGCGCGGAAAATCGGCGTGTAACGCATAATCTGCCTCCCGGTGATGCGCGAGAGCTGTTAGCCGCGCTCGTATCCTCCAACAAAGATTACGCAACATTCGTGCGGCTGACAAACCTCTTTTGGCCTGCCTTGCGAAGGGCCGTAAAACCTGCAAATACTGACTCAAAAGCAGCGGACAGCTGCAATCGGGGAGGCATTCCATGCAGCGCCAGTTCTTTTTCTTTTCCGAGATGGGCTACAACGCCTATCCGGAAGAGGAAGCCGACAAGTACGGCTATACATCCTTGATGTTTCCCAATTCGATTTTTGATCCGCAAAAAGCGCGCGATCTCTGGCAAATGTTTCTGCGCGAGCATGAGTTCGCTTCGGAAATGGGCTTTGATGGCTCGGTCTGCAATGAACACCACAACAATGTTCTGTCCATGCAGGAGAGTGTGAACATATCAGCGGCGGTGCTGACCCAGCGCATCAAGGGAACAATCGCGTTGATCGGCAATCCCTTGCCCATCCATGACAATCCCGTCCGTGTTGCCGAAGAAATCGCCATGCTGGATCTGATTTCAGGTGGACGCATCATTTCCGGTTTTGTGCGCGGCACCGGTATCGAACAGCTCTCGACCAACGCGAATCCGGCCTATAATCGCGAGCGTTTTGAGGAAGCTTTTCAGCTTATCAAAAAGGCATGGACAGTGCCCGGTCCCTTCCGCTGGGAGGGCAAGCATTATCATCTGCGCGTCGTCAATCCCTGGCAATTGCCGTTGCAACAACCCCATCCCCCCATTTGGGCGGGTGGCATCCTGAGCCCCGAAACAATCCGCTGGGCCGCCAAGCAGCGCATCACTTATCTGGTGCTCGGCAGCGCACTGGAAGCGACAGCATCGTGCCGCGAGATCTATCATGAAGTCGCACGCGAGGATGGCTGGATTCCTGGCCCTGAAAAGCTGGGTTACCTCATTCATACCAGCGTGATGGATACGGATGAAGAAGCCTTTGAAATGGGCAAGTATCACTATGGCGGCACATCAGCCATCGGGCGGGGCAAGTCGACGGGCGGCGCACTCACCCAGGGTACAGGGTCAGCGGGAGCTTCAAGCGGTCCGCATCCAGAATGGGCCGCGCCGCCAGGCTATATTTCCGCGGAAGCCAAACAGGGCGCGATGGCGCGCGAGCGGCGTATGTCGGAAGGTACCTACGAAGGCGCCATCAAGGCCGGACTGATCGTTTCTGGCGGGCCAAAAACCACCATCCAGAAATTCAAACATATCATTGATCGGACGGACCCGGGATATCTCACATTCTGGGCGCGCGAAGGTCGCAAGCCGCACGAAGCCACCATGCGCGGCATCGAACTGCTCGGCAAGGAAGTCATACCCGAACTGCGTGAACATAAGTCCGCACTGGTGACAGGCAAAGAGGTTACGCCATGGCCGGAACATTGAACGCCCCCAGCGAAACAGTCGCCAGACTTGCCGGCATCGATACGCTGGTGCGGCGCGGCGGGAGCGGTACACCGCTGCTCGTCATTCATGGCGAACTTGGCGTGCCGGGCTGGCTCGAAAGCTATTCACTGCTTGGCCAGTCGCACGATGTGATTGTGCCTTCGCTGCCCGGCTATGGCGCTTCCCAAAGGCCCGACTGGATCATGAGCATTCATGATCTGGCCGCCTGGATCACATGGTTTGCGCGCGATAGCGGAATTGATACGCCAGTCAATGTCATCGGCTGCTCTATGGGCGCCTGGGCTGCGGTCGAAATTGCGACTGTTGCCCCCCACTTCTTCGGCAAGCTGGTGTTAACGGGACCGATGGGGATCAAGCCATCGAAGGGCGAGATATTCGACTATTTTCTTGAAAACGGAATGACCGGGCTGCGCCGCAATTTTCACCAGCCCGAGTCCTCGGCCGAGTTTCAGCGGTTTTACGGCAAGGAGCTGTCGGTGGAGGAAACTGACATCATCGAGCAGCACCGCGAAATGACATGCCGCATGGTCTGGAAGCCGTATATGCACAGCCTGACACTGCACGGTCTGCTGCCAGCCATTCGCACACCTACGCTGATTGTGCAGGGCAGTGAGGACAAAATTACGCCACTGGATTGCGGCGCTTATTATGCCAATGCAATTCCAGGCGCCAGGCATGTCACGATAGCCGGCTCCGGCCATGCCGTAGAAATGGAAAAGCCGCAGGAGTTTGCCGGACTGGTACGTGAGTTTCTCAACGGGTGAGCCAGAGCTGCTGGTCTTATTCAATCGTGATGCCAGCGCCTCTGATCAAATCCGTCCAGCGGCCCGCTTCATCCTTCACGAACTGGCCGGTTTCGCCAGGCGTATGCGTTTGCACGGCTCCACCGGTTTTCTTCAGCCGCTCGGCGACACTGGGTAGTGCGCGCACACGCACTACCTCTGCCCTGAGTCTTTGCAGGGCCGCAGGTGGCGTACCAGTTGGGACGAACAATCCGACCCACGATACAAAATCGAAGGGCACGCCTGCTTCGCGCAGTGAGGGTGCATCAGGAAAGGCCGGATCCCGTTGGGCTGTGGAAACGGCCAGCAGCTTCACGTTACCGCCCTGCACCTGCGGCAAGGCCGAGGCGATAGAGTCAAAGAAAATCTCGACCCTCCCGCTGATCACATCGTTATAGGCGGGCGCCGCACCGCTATAGGGAACATGGGTCAAGCGAATGCCGGCAAATTTTTCCAGCGCCGCCGCAGCAATATGCTGACCGGAACCACGCCCGGCCGAGGCGTAATTGTATTTGCCCGGATTGGCCCGCGCATCGGCAAGAAACTCCTGGATGCCCGCGTGCGGCGTGCTCTTGCTGGCCACCAGCAGGTAGGGCCAACCGATCACAGTACCAACCGCTTCAAAATCGTTGATCGGATCGTATTGCAGCTTGGGATAAAGCCCAATGTTCATGGCCATGTTCGATGTGCCGCCGATCAACATCGTATAGCCATCCGCGGGAGCTTTGGACGCAACCACGCTGCCTACAACTGTACCCGCGCCCGGCCGATTTTCAACGACGACAGGCTGGCCCAGCGAAGGCGCCATCTGCTCGGCAAAAATACGCGCGATCATGTCATAGCCGCCGCCCGCTGGCTGAGGGACAATGATGCGGAGCGGCCGTTCGGGAAAGGTCTGCGCCAAAGTATGTACAGTGCTGCAGCTTGTCGCCAGGCACAGAAGAATAATTCGGAGCGGAGCTTTCATATCGGGCGTTTCCAGAGACGGGTTTTTGACGAAGCGCTACTTGAGCATGGATTTGCGTTGCGGAAAAGCCAGCGGGAGCGGAATTTTCTTTATGTCATGATGTGCGCCGGCAACTTTAGCTGTTGGATGGCAAGACCTCGCCAGAGCATTCGCCAAAGCCGATACGATAGCCATTCGCCTGCGCCCAACCGCGCATGATCAGCGTATCGCCGTCCTCAAGAAACGCACGTTTTACGCCACCTTCCAGCGTGATCGGCTCCTTGCCGCCCCATGCAAGTTCCAGCATTGAACCATACATGCTTTTTTCCGGACCGGAGATCGTACCCGAGCCGATGACATCGCCGACGGACATGGCGCAACCTGTCGATGTATGATGGGCCAGCTGCTGCGCCGTGGACCAGTACATATATTTGAAATTGGTGTGGGTCAGCGTGCTCGTGCTGTTTAACCCACCAGGGCGCAGATCTACTTCCAGATCGACATCGTAATTCATTCTGGGTGGCTGCAGCAGATAGGGCAGGGGTTGCGGATCCTGCGTTGGCCCTTCAACACGACAAGGCTCCAGCGCTTCGGCAGGAACAATCCATTGCCCCAAAGTGGTCGCAAAAGCCTTGGCGAGAAATGGCCCGAGCGGCACGTATTCCCACGCTTGAATATCGCGAGCGCTCCAGTCATTCAGCAATGCGAATCCAAAGATGGCTTCTTGCGCCTGCGCGGTGCTGATCCGGTGTCCCATCTGCGTTGGCGCACCAACAATCGCGGCCATCTCCAGTTCGAAATCGAGACGGCGGCACGGGCCGAAAATGGGCGGGCCGTCTGGCGGTTTGATCTGGCCCATGGGGCGATGGATCGGCGTGCCGCTGGCAACAATTGTCGAAGCCCGGCTGTTATACCCAATGGGTATATGCAGCCAGTTTGCCCCTAGCGCGTTTTCAGGGCCGCGTATCATGATGCCTGCGTTGGTCGCATGTTCACGCGACGAATAGAAATCTGAAAATCCCGCAACACGTACCGGCAGGTGAAGCGTCGCATCCTTGCGAACGACCAGTGCACGCTCGCGCAAGGCCGCATCGTCGCGCAATTTCGGATTGTCATGGCGCAACAATTCGCTGATCGCCTGCCGTATGCCAGACCATGCCGCCGGTCCCAGCGACATGAATTCGTTGATGACGGGATGATCGAATATACTGGATGAGGCCATCTTCGGCAGCAGCCCGGCAGCTTCAACAGCGCAGAGGTCGAGTATGTTGTCGCCAATGGCGACTCCAATCCGTACCCGTGAATCGTCAGCGGTTGAAAAGGCGCCGTAGGGAAGATTCTGGATCGGGAAATCCGAGCCCTGCGCGCTGTCGATAAAGGATTTGAGGCTTGGGTCGTTGGGATGCATTGCGGACTTTCATTTGAATGCGTCGTCCTGAACTTGTCAGGATCGGATATGCCTGTTTCAAGCGATACAGCGCTACTTCACGATAGCTTTGGTTCCCCATGTCTTCTCCTTGAAGACATTCCAGTCTTTCAGCCGCACGCGCGCCTCTGCAGCTTCTTTAGCGATGTAACCTTCCGGCTCGGTGCGGGATGTGATTTCAAGGCGCAGACCGTTGGGATCGAAGAAATAAACTGACTTGATGAAATGGTGATCGACGACGCCGATGACATCCACCCCTGCTGCCTTTAATTTATCGTGGTATCTTTGCACTTCAGCGATGCTATCCACTTCCATTGCAAAGTGTTGCACCCACTTGGGTGTGTTGGGAGAGCCTTCAGGCATCACGCCCTTGCCCAGATCGAAGAAGGCGAGATAGGAGCCGTCCCGCATTTCAAAAAACAAATGGGCGTAGGGACCGGCTTCGCCCGTACTTGGTACGGACGGCACCAGCATGAAGCTGACCAGCGGCAATTCCAGCAGGTTCTCGTAAAAATCCGTCGTCTCCTGTGCGTCCCGGCAGGGGTAGGCGAAATGAAAGAGGCCGCTGATAGGCTTGCTTGTCTTCGTGCCCTGTCGTCGCGTGATTTTGGCTGTGTTCGAGTCGTCCATGGTCGCCTCCGAATGTTAAAACCATCTTCTCACAAGAAGGGCCACATTTCCAGACGCAAGCAAAAAGCCTGGACGCCGGCAAAGCCTTGACGGCAACGCGCCCGCGCTGGAAAGTCCGGCCATCAACAACACCCAAGGAGACGCCAATGAGCACGATTCCCAAGATCGATGAGGATGCAGGCCGCATTCTCGAAAACATGAAAAAGGCGAACCTGCCCCCTTTCGAGTCGCTCACCCCGGCTCAGGGCCGCGCCCGCATGCGTGCCATGCGCGAAGCGATGAAACAGGCCGTGCCTGATATGGCTGAAGTGCGCGACATAACCGCGACTGGCCCGCATGGCCCGATACCGGCGCGGCTGTATCGAAGCAAGTCCGCCGGCGCAGGCCCCGCGCCTGTCCTGGTGTTTTACCACGGCGGCGGCTGGGTGGTTGGCGATCTCGATACCCATGACAATCAGGCGCGCTTTTTTGCCGATGCATTGAATGGCGTGGTCGTATCAGTGGATTACCGGCTGGCTCCCGAACACAAGTTTCCCGTCGCGGCTGACGATTGCTACGCAGCAACGGCCTGGGTGGCGGCAAATGCCGCATCACTGGATGTCGATGCTGGCCGCCTGGCGGTGGGCGGCGACAGTGCCGGCGGCAATCTGGCAGCGGTTGTTGCGCTTATGGCGGCGGAAAAGGGCGCGCCGAATGTGCGGGCGCAAGTGCTCATCTATCCGGTTGTCGATCTGCGCATGGGTTATGCATCCTACAACACAGTTGGCGATGGTTACACGCTGACGCGTGGTTCAATGGAATGGTTCCGCGATCATTATCTGAATTCGTCAGCAGAAGTGAACGATTGGCGCGCCTCGCCGTTTCTTGCAAAGAACCATGCGGCTGCGCCGCCCGCCTACCTTGTCACCGGCGGGCTTGATCCGCTGAGCGACGAAACTGCGGCTTATGCAGATGTGTTGCGCAAGGTAGGCGTCGAAGCGCAGTTCCACTATTGCCCCGGCCAGATGCACGGTTTCGTCGGCGCCAAGGGCATTATCAAACAGGCCGATATGGTGATTGAGGAGATCGGGTCGTTTTTGAAAGTTAAATTGCGCTAAGCGAAAGGGGCATCCCGGAAAATGCCGTAGGCATTTATCCGGGACCGTAAGCCTTATAACGGTCCCGGCTATCGCTTCGCTCGGCCGGGATGACATATCAAAAACCGTTACTTCGTTCTGTCATAAGAGCCAAGCCCAGGACGGTAGCTCTTCTCGTCAAGGAACTGGGTCATTCCCTTGGCTGCGCCCGCTTCCGGATCGGTGAATTTGTTCTGGTCTGATTTAGCAGAGAGATATTCGCCGGCCATATCCCAGGACATGTCACGCACATAGTGATAGGCGACCTTGCACGAACGCAAGACGTGCGGGTTTTTCTTCATCAGATTGCCCGCGATGGCTTTGACTTTTTCCATGAGCTGATCGGCTGGTACAGAAAATGTAACCAGACCATATTGCTCGGCTTCCTTGCCATTGAAGGTATCGCCCGAGATGATGTAGTACATCGCTTTACGGGGCGTCATGGTGTAGGTCGCCGACTTCGTGACGATACCTGCAGGGATGATGCCCCAGTTGATTTCAGACATGCCGAAGCTGGATTCATCCGCCGTCACGGCGATGTCGCAACCCACGAGCACCTGAAACGCTCCGCCAAAACACCAGCCGTTGACCATGGCGATGGTTGGCTTGCCGTAATAGAGCAGCTTGCGCCATTGCCAGCGCGAATTGTTGTAATGCAGCCGCTCACGATCGACAGGGTGCCATTTTGCGGGTTCGCGGAAATATTCCTTCAGATCCTGACCAGCAGAAAACGAATCCCCGGAACCTGTGATGACGACAACCTTGGCGCGATCATCCTTTTCCAGAGCGTCGAGAATCGCATTGGCGTCGTTGACGATTCCGGGGCTGATGCAATTGCGCTTCTCTGGCCGGTTCAATGATACAAATGCAATGCCATCGCGAATTTCACAAATGACATCCGTGCCACCGGGCAAGGTTGGATCATGCGTGAATTGTTGTGCGGGATTTCCGTCTTTCATGTTTCCACTCCTATTTCAGAAGATAGCCGAATTTCTGCCGTGCGATGCGGCGCGCTTCCGGTGAAGGCTGGTTCACCTTCGGGTATTGGTCTTTCCAGTAAAAGGGCTTGCACGCATCAATGATGGCGCGGCTGTTGGTGAAGTCGCCCTTGGCTTTTCGTTCTGGCTCGATACGCGGATCAAGCGGCGTCGACCAGGCGTTTGTAATGATGTCGATGGATGTTGCAGGATCCGAGCGCGTAAGCACAGCCCAGATCACCTCGTCCAGCGACGTCACGTCAATATCATCGTCGACGACGATGACATAGCGACCCGCATACGCGCCCGCATGGCACATGGCGGCGACATGCCCGGCCTGTTTGGAATGCCCGCCGTAGCGCTGTTTGATCGCGACAACCAGCAGCAATCGCGATACACCCACTTCATGCGCCCAGGCTGCGGTGACATCTGGAACGCCTGCCTTGGTAATGTTTTCGCGCAGGATTGCCGAACGGGTCAGCGCGCGGTAGCGGCCAATCTCATCCGGTGGCCGTTGCGGCGCGCAGCCAAGCAGGATCGGATTATTGCGATGATAGATCGCCTTGATGTCGAGCACGGGTTCATCACGCACATCAGAGCCATAATAGCCGAACCATTCGCCAAACGGGCCTTCGGCTTTCACATTGCCGGGTTGCACAAAACCTTCGATCACGATTTCAGCATTGGCGGGCACCGGCAATCCGGTGATCGGCGCGTGCACGAGATCGACAGCTTCACCGCGAATGCCACCGATGACCTCATACTCGGAAACACCATAGGGTATTTCACTCGAAGACATCAGAAATGACATGGGATCGCAACCGACAACGATAGCCACCGGCATCGGCTCGCCGCGCTTTTCGTATTTGTCGCGCATGATGCGGCCATGCTTGCCGGGAGAAATATAAAAGCCGACGGTCTTGTCGTCATGGATCATCACGCGATAGGTGCCGCAATTGATCCAGCCGTCATCGGGGTCCCGCGTGACGTTGAAACTGCCCGTGCCAATATAACGCCCGCCGTCGCCATCGTGCCACATGGGCGTGGGGAACAGATTGACGTTGACGTCGTCGCCCTTCATCACGTTTTCGAAAATCGGACCATCGTTGACATAGCGCGGTTCAATGCGCTTCAGGTCGCTCATGTAGTGCGTGCGGAAGGCGTCGCTGAGCTGCAGTTTATCCAGGTTGTTTGGAAAGCCGAGCGTCATTTTCTGGCGGTCGCCACCGAAGAAGTTCACGAGAACCTTGCTGCCGGGCAAGGTGCCGGGAATATCTTCGAAGATCACGCAGGGCGCGGTTTCCTCATGCAGGATAACCTCGGAAGCCATGCCGATGTCTTCCTGCCAGCTCAAACCTTTGACCCGGCGCACTTCGCCCAGCTTGTCCGCTTCGGCGATCCATTCGCGCAGATCGCGATAGCGCAGATCCGGTTTGAGGGCGGCGATATCGATTTCCTCGGGCGCTGTCTTGTCTTGCGGGCCATCGGCCATATTCGTCTCCTTTATATCAGGCCAGCAGGCCCATTTCGCGATAGGTTGTGAGGGCGCCCTCGTGCAATTTAACGCCGCCAAATTCCAGCGCCGGTGCGCCTTGTGTCTTCAACGGCTCAAACAGCTTTTCCGTCCCTTTGTAAAGCGGGTTGAGAAGGGCGAGCTCAGCGCATGCCTCGGCGAATGTCCGCGCGAGAATGGCCACTAGCTTCGCATCCTGCCGCGCATGGGTCACGAAAACATTGACCACCGCTGCCTGAGGTACGTCGGCATCCAGCGCGCGCAACGCGCCCTTCTCCATGGTGACAGGGCGATACCAGGGAACAGCAGCGATGACTGCTTCCAGATCTCTCGGCGCATAGGGCAAAACGCGCAGGTCACAGCGGCTGTCGAGTGAGGTCATTTCGGGATTGGGAATCGGGCATTGCAATTGCGCATCCACCTCGCCCACCTCCAACGAGCGGCCGCCTTCGGCAAAATGCTGATAGACGGGCGTGATGTCGTCAAAGGTCATGCCCAGCGCGTTGAAAATCGAATGGGCATGCTGCGTCATCCCGCTGGTCTTCGCGCCTGTGCAGACCCGCTTGCCCTTGAGGTCGCGCACGGTCTTGATCGGTGAATCCGCGCGGACAATGAAGAACAAAGGGCCGGCATTGGCAGGGGCGACCATGCGCAGGTCGATTGGTTCAGCAAAAGGCGGCTGTCCCAGACGGGCGCGGCCAATCCAGTTGGAAGCCATGAAGCCGAAATCCAGATCGCCATCTTCCAGCCGCTGGGCATTTTCCGTACTGGCAGCCAGGGCTGTGAGAACCTCAATGGGGCCTTTCACGCCGCGCCGTTCCAGAACTGTCTTCAAGGCCTCGCCCTGATGCAGAAATGTGCTGTTCGGCTCTGCCGTCCCGATCCGCATGTTCGCTCCCTGTCTGGCGGCTTTTGCCGACTTCCCATGCTTGTCTCACAGGACATCGCGCGGTGCAACGGCGCGTGGACGCAGGAGCGGGGCGATGCTAGGACAGTTCAGAAAACGGGGAAGTGAAACGTCATGAATTCTGGGCCGCGCTACCGCCTTGGCGTCGATGTCGGCGGCACGCATACCGACCTTGTGCTGCTGGACGTACCGACCGGGCAATTGCTGGTTGAAAAAGTGTCGAGTACGCCGAAAAATCCGGCGCTCGGCGTGCTGGATGGCGTCCGGCGCTTCATGGCGCGCGGCATTGCGCCCGATGACATCGGTTTTTTCGCCCACGGCACAACGATCACCACCAACGCGTTGCTCGAAATGCGTGGTGCGAAAGTCGGCCTGCTGATCACCAAAGGCTTCCGCGCCGTTCAGGACGTGCAGATGCAGGCGCGCGACACGAACCTGTTCGATTATTTTTTCTCCCGCCCGCAGCCGATTGCGCCGCAAAGCATGACCAGGGAAATCCCTGAACGCTCTGATTATCAGGGTAACGTGCTCGTAGCCCTGGATCGCGACGCTGTGCGCCAGGCGGCGCGCGAACTGCACGAGGCGGGCGCTGAATCCATCGCAGTGAATTATCTCTTTTCGTTCATGAACCCGGGCCACGAAGAAGAAACCCGCCGAATCATTGCCGCTGAATGTCCGGGACTGCATGTCTCGCTATCAAGTGAAGTGCTGCCGCGCATACGCGAATGGCCGCGCCTTTCAACAACGCTGCTGAACGCCTACCTCGAACCTGTGCTGGTGCGTTATATCGCGGCGCTGAACAAGGGGCTCGATGAGACAGGCGTCTCCACGCCGCAACGCTTTCTCATGCAATCCAATGGCGGCGTCATGCCGTTTGAAGCCGCGATTGCCGGCGGACGAACGGTTCATACGTTGTTTTCGGGACCCGCTGCAGGCGCGCAGGCCGCCGCATGGCTTGCGGAGGAAGCCAAGTCGGGCCTCGTCACGCTTGATATGGGCGGCACCAGCGCGGACATAGCTTTCATCGAGGGCGGTGCGCCGCTGGAAACCACCGAAAGCGTTATCGCAAGACGCCAACTCGACGTGCCTGCCCTCGACATGACGACGATTTCCGCAGGCGGCGGATCAATTGCGGGCGTCGATGGCGGCGGCTTTCTCACTGTGGGACCACACAGCGCGGGCGCCGATCCCGGCCCGGCCTGCTATGGCCGTGGCGGCGCGCGCCCCACCGTCACGGACGCAGACGTCGTCTGCGGCTATCTCAACCCCGATTACTTTCTGGGCGGCAAACAGAAGCTCGATGTCGACGCGGCGCGTCGTGCGCTCGACACCGCTGTGGCGCAGCCCTTGAACATGAACGTGCTGGAGGCAGCGGCTGGCATTCGCCGTATTGTCGATATGCGCATGGCCGATGAAGTGCGCGTCTTTGCCGCCAAGCGCGGCGTCGATCTCACATCCTTCACACTCTTGCCCTTTGGCGGCGCGGGCGCGGTCCATGCGGCGGCGGTCGCTGAAGAACTCAACATGAGCCGCATTCTGGTGCCGCCGCGCCCCGGTGCGTTTTCCGCATTGGGCCTGCTGTGCACTGACATCGTACATGATTATATCCGCTCTGAACTCAAGCCCATGGCGGACCTGAAGCCCCAACACGCAGAAGCCATCTTCAGCGAACTTGAAGCGCGCGCTTTGCAGGAACTGCTTGCCGAAGGCATGAAGCCGGAGGAAGCGCACTATCTGCGAGAGCTCGATATGCGTTACACCGGCCAAGGCTATGAATTGCGTACGCCGCTTGATGGTCTCTACGACAAGGCGCTCGATTCAAAATCGCTTGCCGATGCCCGCATCCGCTTCGACGAGCGCCACAAGCAGATCCATGGACATGCTGCTGCAGACCGTCCCGTCGAGATTGTCAGCTATCGCGTCCGCCTGCGGGTTGCAGCGCCCAAATATCAGCCGGTCGCGGGAACCGCACCGGCAAATCCGCGCGCAATATCCTCAGCCGCCAAAGGCACGCGCAAGATCTGGTTCGATGCGCAAGCGCCGCTTGAGGCTATTGTCTACGAACGCGATGGCCTGGATATCGGCGTCAGTATTTCAGGACCAGCGATAGTCGAGCAATTCGACGCAACGACGATTGTGCCTGCAGGCTGGACTGGCCGGGTCGACGTCATGGGCAATCTCATTCTCGGAAAGGGATTGTGAGCATGGACGCGATTACCATCCAGGTCCTGCGCAACAAGATCGCCAGTCTCGTTGAGGAAATGCATTACCATTTCTATCGCTCTGGCTATTCGACCATCATCCGCGAGTCCCGCGATTTTTCCTGCGTGGTTCTCGACCGCAACGGACGCCTGATCGTCTCGCCGCCGATGTTCTTTCACGCGCCGGTTTATCGCTATCTCGTGGGACGTATCCTCGAACTTTACAACAGCAAGGACGGCGAGCCCGGCGACATCAAGGAAGGCGATGTCTTCGTCTGCAACCATCCCTACGAAGGCGGCCTGCCCCACGTCTCGGACATGGCCTTTGTTGCGCCGGTTTTTTCGGGCGGCAGGATTGTCGCCTTCACTGGCTCCATAGCGCACAAGGCCGACGTTGGCGGCACAAATCCCGGCTCCACCTCCGCCAATGCGACTGAGATATTTCAGGAGGGGTTGTTGCTGCCGCCCATGAAAATCTGGGAGGGCGGCGTGCTGCTGCCAGATGTCGAGCGACTGATCCTCGCCAACACCCGCCAGCCCGTGCTGGTGCGCGGCGACATGAACGCCCAGATTGCAGTGACACACCACGGAGCGTTGCGCGTGAGAGAACTCTGCGAGCGCTTTGGCGCGCAAACCTTGATGGATGCATTCGCCGCGATTCTCAATGGCGCTGCAGCGGAATTGCGCTTGCGCATAGGCAAACTCACGCCAGGGCAATCGTCGGCCGAGGGCTACATCGATCATGACGGCGTCGTCATCGACAAACCCGTAAAACTTGCCGTGACCATCACGATTGCAGATGGCATTGCGGAATTCGATTTCTCCGCATCCGATCCGCAAACGCGCGGACCCATGAATCTTCGCCCTTCCATGATTGAAGCTTGTGTCTTCTACACGCTCATCGGCAGTCTGGGTCCCAATCTTCATTTCAACGACGGCATGAACGATTGCATCAAATTGAAGTTCAAGGACAAGACAATTACCAACGCATCAGCCCCTGCTGCTGTATCGAATTATCAGCAAGTCAATCTGAAGCTGGTGGATGTTCTGCTGGAGGCCATGGCGCATTTCCAGCCTTCGCGCGGCATCGCCAATGCCGGATCGTCCAGCGCCCTGGGCATTTTCTGGACAAAGGGACGCCCCGGTCAATCCACCATGCAGTATGAAATTCTCGGCTCCGCCTATGGCGGCGGTGAAGGTCACGATGGAGCATCGGGCACCGCATGCCATCTCAGCAATCTGCATGTCACACCGATCGAGATTCTCGAATCCGAATATCCCTGCCGCATTCACCAATTCGGATTTGTGCAGAATTCAGGCGGCGAAGGACAATGGCGCGGTGGCCTCAGCATGATACGCGAATATGAGCTGCTCGAAGACGCGAGCGTTGTGCGCCGCTTCGACAAGAGCAAACATCCGCCCAAGGGGCTCAATGGCGGCAAGGACGGCAATGGCGCGAAATTCACGCTCCGTCCGGGCACTCCAGACGAATATATCTCGCCATCGTCAGGCAAATGGGATCTGAAAAAGGGTGATCGTTTCATACTGCAAACGGCAGCGGGAGGCGGCTATGGCGATGTCGCCAGGCGCAAGCCGGAGGATGCAGCGCGCGATATAGCAGAAGGCTATGTGACGAAGACCTGAGACAATGTGATCGCGGATACAAAAAGCGATCTGCAAACGCAGTTCCGAATAAACTTGCGACTATGATTACAAGCTTCGCATAGTCCTGATCGGCAATCTGAGAGGATAAAGCATGCCAAAGGAAAAGATCGGCATAATCGGGGCGGGGCGCATGGGCCAGCCCATGGTCAAGCATCTGCTCAAGCACGGCTATGATGTAACGGCTGTCGACATCAGCAACGACAATCTCGAAAAGTGCCGCCAGATGGGCGCGGGGACAGCAGCTCATCCGCGGGACCTCGGTGATTGCAGCTTCATCATTCTGGGTGTCGGTTATGACGACGAGGTGAACGAAGTCGTGCTGGGCGAAAATGGCGTTCTCCAGATGCTGAAGCCCGGAGCCGTGATCGCAATTTCGTCCACAGTTTCACCTGATACTGTAAAAAACATTGACGCTAGGGCCCGCGCCAAAGGCTGCGATGTGCTGGATGCGCCGATCTGCCGGGGCCGCTGGTTCGCCGACGAAGGCAAGCTCCTGGCGCTTGTCGGGGGACGTGACGAAATCGTGGCGCGCGGGCGTGAAGTCTATGGCGCTTTTTGTTCAGATATTTCCCATCTCGGCGAAGTCGGACATGGACAGGTTGGCAAGGCGATGAACAATCTGATGCTCTGGGTCACCAGCATCGGATTGATCGAAGCCGGGCGCGTTGCAGAGTCAACCGGCATCGATCTGGTTAAACTTCGCGATGCCCTGATGATGAGCTCCGGCAAATCGCAGGCGCTGGAAGATTGGGATCAGACCTCGTTCACATGGGCGCTGAAAGACATGCAGATCGTCATGCAGATGGCGGACAAGGCCAATCTCTCGCTGCCGTTGGCCGGCGCGATCAAGGAAATGGTGAAAGAAGCCCGGCGTGTGAAAGCCACCAATGCGCCGAAGTGGACGGGCAAATAGGAAACAGTCTCAAGCAAAGAAAAATATAAAATGGCAAGTGAGAGCGGGTTCGGCGGCATTGCAAAGGTTTTCGAAATCCGCAATTTCCGCGTCTACTGGATCGGCAATTTCACCCATACGATTACTGTATGGGTGAACCGCATGGCGATTGCCTGGCTGACCTGGGAATTGACCCACTCAACAACCTGGCTCGGCGTCATGGCGGCAGCCAACATGCTACCGATCATCGTTCTGGGACCCATAGGCGGCGTGACGGCTGACCGGTTCGGCCATCGTGCTCAATTAGTGATGGCGACTTATATTGGCGGCGTGTTGGCGGTGGTTCTGACCGTGCTTGTCGCGCTCGATGCGCTTTCCGTTGGCTGGCTCGCGGTTCTTGTAACGCTCACCGGAATCATTCGTTCATTTAACGTGCCTGCAAGAACGGCGCTCGTCAGCTCGCTTGTAGAAAGAAAATATCTGTCATCGGCCATCGGCATCAACAGTGCATCCTTTCACGGCGGCAATTTCATCGGCCCCGTGATTGCCGGTGTTCTGATCAATTATCTCGGCATATCCCTGGCGTTTCTTGCCTACGCAGCAGGCGAATTCATCGCGGCCACGTCGTTCCTGATGTTGCAAGTCACTGTCCCGCCCAAACAGGCCTCCAAACAGTTTCGCGTCGGCGCCGATTTGCTGGAGGGCTTTCGATATACCTGGAACCATGCGGGCATATTTTCGGTGATGTCATTGAGTCTGGTGACTGCAGTCTTCATCAATCCGTATATGGAAATGCTCCCGGCGTTCGTTGCGCGGGTCTACCATATGAATGCGGAAGGCCTTGCCTATCTCACGGCGGCGGTCGGCGGTGGCGCAATGGTGGGCGGTCTGTGGATCGCGCGGCGCGGACGGCTTGACGGCCTCGTCCGCATACAGTCGATCACCCTGACGCTCGCTTTCGTTTCAATCTTCCTGTTCGCCTGGACGAACAACCTTTGGGTCGCGATGGTGGCGCTTAGCGGGGCGGGCTTTGGCCTTGTGGCGGCGCAGACTTGCGCGTCCACCCTGATTCAAAACGCAGTGCAGCCGCAATTGCGCGCTCGGGTTGTCAGCCTGAATGGTGTCGTCGTGGTCAGCGGACCGGCCATCGGCGCGATCCTGATCGGCTGGGTTGCCGAACGAGCGGGCGTACAATGGCCCGTCATGGTTGCAGCCGCCATCGCGATCATATGCCTTGTATTTCTGGCCCCGCGGGCGGCCCGCAACTCTAAAGAACTGGAATCAGCGGGTGATTGAGGAGGCTGACCCGCCGTCTCAATCAACTTTGGCAGCCAGACCTCACGCTTCCTCCAGCACCTGATCTTTCAGCTTGCGGAAGCGGAACCGTTCGATCTGGTCCAGATCCGTGCCGGTGACGCGGATTACCCAACAGGCTTCGGGATGTTCGGTCGAGTGAATGAAACCGGGGCCATAGGCCTTGGTGTCGCCCCGGCGCAGATCGTATTCAGCGGATTTTTTCAGGATCGCGCCTTCCTCGCTCTCGGGATTGGCGCGGGCATATTCGCGCATCCGCGTGGCGCCATTGATATTGCCGTAGATCGCCCAGGATGCGCCGTGGCTGTGCGGCGTGCCTCGCTTGCCGCCTTCCTGCACATGGGCAAGCACGTAAAAGTCATGCGCCTTGTCGTGATAGAGTTCGCGCTTTCCCGCTGGCGTATCAGCGGAAAACGTCGCCTTTACGAACTCTTCGTTCGTCAGAAGGCCTGACAGTTTGGCAGCTACAGCATCGATGCGGGCCTGAATTGGGCCGCTGCCGCCGATGATGTCGTGCGCGTCCTTGCAGAATTGGTCGAGACCATAGGCCATAATGTCCTCCCCGTGTTGCTGCCACACGATAGCGCGCTCTTGCCGCGCCGGGAAGCCCATTGCATAGAGAGCGCAAATTCACGACAATGCGCGCAAATACTAGTCGGAGGACATAAATGCTCAAGCACGAAGACAACGAGCGCCTGGTTCGGGTTGGGCCCGGCACGCCGATGGGGCAGACGATGCGCCGTTACTGGCAACCTGCGCTGCTATCGTCCGAATTGCCGGAGCCTGATTGCGCGCCCGTGCGCGTGCGGCTTTTAGGCGAGGATCTGATCGCTTACCGCGACACGGATGGCAAGGTAGGCCTCGTGGATGCCTTCTGCCCGCACCGGCGCGCGCCGATGTTTTTTGGACGCAATGAGGAATGCGGTTTACGTTGCGTCTATCACGGCTGGAAATTTGACCGCGCCGGCAATTGTGTGGACATGCCGTCAGAGCCCGCAGGCACCCCGTTGCAGGCGAAAGTGAAAATCAAAGCCTATCTCTGCATAGAAAAGGGCGGCGCTGTATGGACCTATATGGGCCCCAGGGAACTGCAGCCGCCCGAGCCCGATCATGAATGGTTGCGGGTTCCGGAATCTCATCTGTTCGTTTCCAAGACCTATGAGCATTGTAATTATATGCAAGCGCTGGAAGGCGGGCTCGATACGGCGCATGTCTCCTATCTGCACAAGGACGGACGCGATGATGCCCTGCATCTGGCGGCTGTCGATGGCGCGCCGCGTCTTGATGTGGAAGTCACTGACTACGGCTATTATTATGTCTCCAGCCGCAATGTCGGCAACGGCAGCAATTACGTGCGGCTGTATCAATACATCATGCCCAATCACCAGATGCGCGCCAATGTGCTGAGCCACTCGGGCAAACGCCCGAAGGTGCCAAAGATCGACGGTCACGTCTGGGTTCCCATCGACGATGAAAATGTCTGGGTCTGGAATTTTATGTATGCCTACGATGAATCGACGCCGCTCGATCGCGAGTTCGCCATGAACTACGAAACGCGCGCGGGCCGCGGCCCGGACGATCTCGTCCCCGGCACATTCAAGCTGAAGGCCAACATCGAAAACAATTATAATGTTGATCGCGAGAAGCAGAAGCAGGGGCTGTTTGCGGGCATCGAAGGCGTGAATACGCAAGACTTCGCACTACAGGAAGGCATGGCCCGCATCATCGACCGTTCGCAGGAATTTCTGGGAACAACCGACAAGGCGATCGTGACGTTGCGCCGTCTCCTGCTCGATGCAACCCGGGCGGTTGAAAAGGGCGAGACACCGCGCGCGATTGATCCGACGACCTATGCCAATGTGCGCGCTCACGACGAACTCGTCCCGCAATCGGAAGACTGGCGTGCGCTGTTTGACAAGGAAGGCATGGCGCGCTGGTAGTAGCTGGCGCGCTTTATTGCCACCACTCGAAGGAACAGAATATGGCTGTTGATCCGCTCATCGCGAGGCTGCGCGGTCTGGATATCTGCGATCTCTCGGACGCGCTGGACGCGCTGGGGCTTGAACCTGCCGTCACAGGTCTCGTTCAGGCCTGCGCAGGCAAGCCGATTGCCGGCCGCGCCGTCACCGTGAAACTGATCGCAGGCAACGCGCCGCCCAGCGATCACCCGCGCCATCTCTGCACGGCAGCGGTGGAAGCTGCAGGCCCTGACAATATCATCGTGATCGAACAACGCTCTGGCCTTGATGCGGCGGCATGGGGCGGCATTCTCTCGCGCGCGGCGCAGGTGCGCGGTATCGCCGGCACCATCGTTGATGGTCCCACCCGCGACATCGAGGAGGCTGACCGCGTCGGCTACACAGTCTATGCGCGCACGCTCACCTGCCGCACGGCGCGCGGGCGAATTTATGAATCCGAATGCCAGACGCCCATTGCGGTCGGCGACCTCATTGTGCATCCCGGCGATTACCTCGCCATAGACCGCTCCGGCTGCGTCGTCATTCCCGCAGCCCGGATTATAGACGTCCTCGCCCGCGCCGAACAAATCCGCGACAAAAGCGACGATATGGCCGCTGCCGTTTATGCAGGAATAACGGTCTCAAAGGTGATGGGCGGCGACTACGAACGCATGCTGCAGAAGAAATAGGGTCTGAACCCGGAGCGGCAAGCTTCGCGAAGCCGGAATCGTGGAATTCGTAGATGGGCCGGGCCGCGTCCGCGCGCGCCGCGTCACCGCGCGCCGGGTGACACTCGAACTCGATCTCACCGGGCCAGACAGTCTCGTATCAATCGAGCGCCCAGCCTCGGCGTGACCCGATGCACATTCGCACTGACTTGTGGAACACATAGCTGATGATATGACGGCGCGCGGCTGTTCGATAATTCTTGATTTACGCCGGTTGCGGTGTCGGCGCGCTTCGGACTGGTTTCTCGATTATCGGAAGATTGATCAGCATCGAAAAAATGCCCATTCCAATAGAAAGCCACCATAACGCAGCGAAAGACCCGGTCGCTTCACGCAGGAAGCCTGCAATCATCAGCCCGCTGAAGCCACCGACTTGATGGCTCATGAGGGCCAGGCCAAAGAGTGTAGAAAAATATCGCGAGCCAAACATCACGCTTATCAGCCCGGTTGTCGGCGGTACGGTTGATAGCCACAATAAGCCGCTGAGTACCCCAAACATATAGACCGAAAATGCGCTTGGCTCCATCATGATAAATACAAGCGTCACTAGCGATCGTGACCCATAAATGAACGAGAGAACCCAACGCTTTGGGATCCGCGCGGAAAACCACCCAGACGCAGTTGACCCAACGATATTGAAAATACCTACAAGCGCAAAGGCCCAATATCCAACGCTGGGGGCTAGGCCTGCTTCAACTACGTAGCGTTGAAAATGAACAGTAATGAAGGCCAGTTGAAAGCCACATGTAAAAAAACCGATAACCAAAAGTAAGTAAGATTTGTGCTTGACGGCTTCCAGCAGCGCCTGACCCATTGTCTGTCCAGGCAAATCAGTCGCCACATTGATGATTTGATCGCCCGGGGTGTTGTAAAGGCTGAGAGCGAGCGGCATGATAATTAACATGATTCCAGCAAATAAGAAGGCGGTATTCTGCCAGCCGATGTTCTCAATCATGCCTCCAGCTAAGGGCGAGAATAAGAATTGACCGAACGAACCTGAGGCAGTGCCCAGCCCAAAAGCTAACGGGCGCTTCTCTGCGGGCAACATTTTTTGAAAAGTTCCCAGAACCAACGCGAAGGAACATGATGAAAGCGCAAGGCCCAACATCACGCCCTGCGTTAATATGAAACTGACCGGATCGCGCGAATATACCATCAAAATCAGGGAAAGTGCGTAGAAAGCTGCTCCTATGGCCAAAACCCGGCTGGTGCCAAATTTATCCGCCAACGCCCCCGCGAACGGTTGGCCAATGCCGGACATCAAGGTTTGTAGCGCCAGAGCTGTTGAAAAGATCGTTGTCGTTATCGCGAAATCGCCGAGGATTGGCAGGGGAATCGGGTGAATAAAAATTCTCACGCGGCAACGAGGCTGGCGAGGTAGTCGTCGTCCCATCCGGCGGCCTTGCGGCGCAGACGGATGGAACTCTTTCCCGGTGCCACGCGCAGTAGATTGCAGGCGACGCGCCGGCAGGTCGA
>CAMDKB010000013.1 GCA_945901195.1 Rhizobium sp. Q54 | reverse complement strand
AGACACCCTTGCAGGCCATGAAGGACTGGCATAGCCTGAAGCCGGAGTTGTTCAGAAAACAGCCATATCACCTACCGGGATGTGACACCTAGGCTCAGGCGGGTTCAATCTGTTTGTCCAGACCAAGGTGCTCGCGGGCCAATGGCCATGCAGGACGCGTCAGCCCAAGGTTTTCGCGTAGCGTCCTGCCTTCGTATCTCGTGCGATACAATCCGCGCCTCTGCAATTCCGGCAGGATGAGATCGTTAAACCTCTGCAAGTCGCGCGGGTAAAGCGGCGGCATCATGTTAAAGCCGTCGCAGGCCTTTTTCTCGAACCATTGCTGCATGTGATCGACGACATCGGCGGGCGAGCCGATGACGAGACCGTGCCCGCGTGCGCCAGCGAAATGCTTGTAGAGATCGCGAAGCGTGATGCCCGGCTGTTTCGCGATCAGTTCGTTGACGAGTTTCGCCCGGCTGCCGCCGCGCGGATTGTCAGGAATGACGGGCGCGGGATCGCCGGGATTGTAATGGGAGAGGTCTACGCCCATGCGGTTGGTCAGCATGGCGAGGCCCATGACGGGATCAATGAGATCCTGCAATTCGTCGTAATCGGCGCGCGCCTGTTCGCGGGTTTCCGCGACGAAATATGTCAGGCCCGGCATGATCTTCAGGCTGTCCTCGTTCCGGCCGTAGAACGCCATGCGCCGTTTAACATCGGCGTAGAATATTTTTGCGTTTTCCAGATGTTGCTGCGCCGCAAAGACAACTTCCGCCGTCGCCGCCGCCAGTTCGCGCCCTTCGTCCGATGCGCCGGCCTGCACCATCACAGGCTCGCCCTGTGGTGAGGGCGGCACGTTCAGCGGGCCGCGCACCTTGAAGAATTCGCCCTCGTGTTCGAGCACGAACATCTTGTCTGGATCGATGAATTGTCCCGACGTCTTGTCGCGCGGAAAAGCGCCGGGCTGCCAGGACTGCCAGAGGCCGCGAACCACATGCGCGAACTCCCAGGCCATCGCATAGCGCCTGGATTTCTCGACATGTTCGGCATGGCCGAAACTCTGCGCTGTCGTGTCGTTGCCCGAGGTGATCAGGTTCCAGCCGGCGCGCCCGCCGCTGGCCAGATCGAGCCCAGCGTAGCGGCGGGCCAGCAGGTAAGGCTGATCGTAGGTCGTCGTTGCTGTGCAGACCAGGCCTATATGTTCAGTATGTTGCGCGATGGTCGCCATGACGCTCATCGGCTCGATCCAGGAGCCGGCCGAATCATGCGACATGGCCTCGATGGGGCCGCGCCAGAAGCTTAGCGAATCGGCCATGAAGAACATGTCGAACAGGCCCTGCTCCGCAAGCTTCGCAAGTTCGACAATGCGCGGCGCGCTGACGTCGAAATCGGGAACGCCCAGGGGATGCCGCCACGCCGCCATGTGCTGGCCGCCGCCCGGCCAGTAGAACATGCCGAGCTTCATTTGCCCGCGCTGCGACATGGATACCTCCCTTTTATATCCGTTGCCGACAGAATGCGCCGGGGCGGCGCGAATTTCAAATCGCATGTTACAGGTGATTGATGTCATCCCGCCCGAAGCGCAGCGGAGAGCCGGGACTTTCGGGACACGACGATACGGTCCCGGATCGCCTGCGGCGTCCGGGATGACAGCGGCTCGCGAACTGGGCAGCCTCTTGTCACGATGTGTTGGGTAAGGCGTCGCGGGCGAGCCAGTCGCACCGGTGCAAAATGACATCGATCTCCTCGCGCGGGCGTTTGCTAAAACCGGGCGGGCGGCCAGGGCGCAGGGGGCCGGCGTGCTTGCGGTGGGGCAATAGCGCGCGCCGCGCCAGCGCGCGTACGAGACGTCGCGCCTGGCGTGGCAGATTTTCGAGCGCGGCGTGCAGCGCCTGCAGGCGGCGTACGAGACAGGCGGAGTTATGCAGGCCGTCGCCTTCGGGCTGCGGCGCGGGTGCGAGGGACAGCGTGCGCACCTCGCCATAGCCGAAGGAGGAGATGCGCGGCTGCGCATGGTGGGCGTTGCGCGCGCGTTTCGGGCGCAGAAGATGGGGGCCCAGGAGACGGGGGCCCAGGAGACGGGGGCGAGGATCGAAGAGCTGAAACGAAAAGCGCTGTTTCCCTATGTCCTGAATGACGATATCGGCGGGCATCGGGCGCGGCGAATTGGCCACAATGCGCCCTGCCTTCATGCCCTTCGCCAGAAACACGATCAACCGCCGCGCGGCTGATTCGGCAGGCTCGAGCGCACCGGCGATGACGCGATGGAATCCGTGCGCGATGCGCCGGGGCGCGGCGCCAGAGGCCAGACTTATGAGGCCGAATAACCCTGCGACGATGCGCGCAAGGGCGGCTCTATGGTGGGCTATGGTTTTGGGAAGCGGAATGGCGGGCTAGATGAAAAGAACAAAAAGTGAACATATAGGGCGGGGATGGGGCTGTCAATGAAGTTATCAGCGCCTTGAAATAGCAATCGGGCGAAGGGCTTCCTCATCCTGAGGAGGCCCGCGGGACCAAACGCCCCCATGGTTCGAGACGCCGCCTGCGGCGGCCCTCACCATGAGGGCTGCATTGCGTATCCTTCACCTGATTGTCCTGACGCCCTGAAATAGCGCCGGATTAGCCACGGGAGAGCACAGCGAACCCGTGGGCTCCATGGCTCAAATGTTGCTGCCCCGGCGGGGCAGCGGAAGTTCAGTCGAAAACGTACGTTTCATCGAACTCAACGCCGTGTGCGCGAAACAAGCGCTCACGTCTGTCCCGGCTTCAGCTTGTAGAAAATATGCGTGCCGATCTTGCTCGCTTTTTCCAGCCGTCGCGACCAGCCCGGCCGAACATAAGTGGCGTGGTAATGGGTGGCTCCGCCGACATTGGCGAGATAGGTGCGCCCGTCGATAACCTCGTCGGCGATCCGCACGGCTGTTGCCCATGAGGACTGATCGGTGATGCGCAGCGATTTGCCTTCGCATGCGAAAGAGAACTGGCAGGCCTTGAAGCGGTGGCGGTTCTGATACACCACGCCGCAGACGCTGGCCGGATAAAGCCCGCTGAGCGCGCGATTGAGAACCACCTGGGCAACGGCAGCCTGGCCCGCTTCCGGTTCGCTGCGTGATTCAAAGTAAACGGCTTCCGCCAGACACTTGCGCTGCGCCGGCGATTTGGCCTCTTCGATCATGGCTGCATAATCGGGCCGCGATTTCGACCGGTCGACGATGGTTGTCGCAGGCGCAGCAACAGCGCCAGGCAACATCATGGGCGCATTGACGACCAGAACAGTGTCATCGGCGGAGGCGGGCGTATTTGAACCGAGAGCTTCGGCGCGCGTCACGCGCGGTGTAGCGCCATCGAAGTGCCGCTGCCGCGCGCCGGAAACCAGGCGTTGCGCAGTTGCACCCGTGCCGCTGGCAGGGGCGCCGCTTGCGGGGCTCGAAGTATTGCCATTCGCTTCATGTGGCGTGAAGGGCTGCTCGCTGACATTGGCAGGGTCGTCTGCGCTTTCCTTTTGAAAGCCTTCGAAGGCGAGAAAGTCGCGGCCAAGCAGGAGCGCGCTTTGTGCAGACACTTTTTCGATGCCGCCACCATTGCGTATGCGCGCGTCGAACGTCGGCCGCAGTCCAACAGAAGGGTCGCTCTTGTTGGTGCGGTCTGGCGAAGGAAATTGCCTGACTTGCGACTTCAGGTCGGAGCGTGGCTCGATTTCATCAGGAAGCGTGCGGAATTCGCCATCAGGACCTAGCCTGAGTGCAACCGGTGCAAGAATGGAAGCAACGGGCGAACGCCCGAAGTGAAACACACTCGCTGGCGTAAAGCCGGATTCCGGCATGATGTCGGCTGGCTGTGGCGCGGGCCTGCTGGTGAGCCCGGCTATGATACCGCCGCTGGTGGCGTCGATCCCCGCAGATGCGGTGAACGACACGACCAGTCCGACGCCAAGGCACCAGGGCGACAAGGCCCCTAAAGCCCAACTGAAACGCGACCAACGCATGTACCGACCCACGAAACGGCGATACGCAACAAGCACACCGCAACCCCCGGGCGCCGCATCCACCGTGGCTTTGACACCACAGTCGAGTTCAGCAGCAATCCCTTGAATGGTTATCGCCCATTAGGCTTGAAGGGGTGTTACCAGGGTGCGCGAACCCGTTGTCCCGGAATGGGGCAAGGGCCGATCAGCCCGGCGAGACGCCCGCCACCATGGTGCACAGCAGATACACAATAGCCGCAGCGAAAAATCCCGCCAGCCGTGCGTTCATCGAGACAGGTTCAATGCCCCGGCGCGACACCAGCGCCATTGTCGCAAGATCGATGACGAGCGAGACCATCAACAATGCCATGATTGGCGGCACAGGGCCGCTGGCGAGCGCAGGCCTCATCGCGACTGCAACGCCCAGCGCAAGCCCGGCTAGCAGCATAAGCACGATATAGACAATCCGGGCATTGAGCATGGTTTCGCTCGATGCTCTAGAACACGTTCCCGGGCACGTCCGCGCCGTGATAATCGCCGGTATAGAAATCCGGGTTCATGCGCGACTCAACGCCTGCCTTTGCCAGCGCCGCCTCGAATTCGCTCCGCATGAAGGGGTCTTCATCATAATAGGGGATGGCGTCGCCGCCGTCCTTGATGTCGATGGCGCCGCGATCGGTGATCTGTTCGCCAGGGACGCCCGGTTTACGCGCGCGCGAATTGTTCGGTCCGAACCAGGCGGTCAACCGCAGCGGGTCTTTGCTGACGCCAAAATGCTGGTGGAACCAGTCGCCCGCCATCGGCGCTGCCGAAACCATGCCGCCAAATTCATAATCCTGCCGCCGCACGTTCTTTTCGGTGCCGTTGAGCCACGGCGTCATCGTCAGCGCCTCTGGCCATGTATAAGTGTAGCCCTTGCCCTTCAGACAAATCAGCACGGCAGACGAGGCATGTTTATGCGCCTTGGAATAACGTCCCGTCTCGTGCTGGCCCACCCACATGTAAAAGCGGTTACCCGCCATATGCGGCTCCATGCGGCGATAGCCGGGCGAGCGCCGGTTATCGAGTGGCAATTCCGTGGTGATCACATCTGGAATGAAATTGGTGCGACGCATGGCCAAACCGCGCACAGGATCAGGCAGAACGTCTTCGCGCGGTTTGAAATAATCGTCTGTCCCCGCATAACGCTCAGAAAAATTATAGGGGCAATTGAAGGCAAAGTGCGGGTTGTCGAAGAGGTTCATCACATTGGGCGCTGACGTTCCGCAGAGCAGGATGGCCGGCGCATTGGTGGCGTTGACGAAGCGATGATTGGCGTTGAGCGGAATGGAGAACAACGAGCCACGCTGCCATTCGAATGTCTGCCTGTTCGGCTGGCCTTCGTTCCACACCTCCGTCGAGCCGCGTCCCTCGATCACCAGCACGACCTTCTCATAGATATGCCGCTCGATATTCAGCGCGCCGCCCGCTGGCACTTCCACGACGTACATGCCCCAGAGCCCCTCGGTGCCATAGAGCTGGATATAGGTGCCCCGCCCGCCAAGGCGCGACCACGGGGCCATCGGCAGGTCCAGCACGGTGCGGCAACCAATATCGCGATGACAGGGAATGCCCTCGGCCTCCATGAACCTGTCATAGGGCATGGCCGGGCGGCCAAACTTGCCAAAGCCGGCATTCTGCCCCGCCTTGGGCTCATGCCAATGGGAGAGATTATCGTCGTGCGGCATGGGGTCCTCCGGGCTGCGCCTGTATTTGGCACTCCATCCCACATTTCCGGCCCAGCCGTCGAGCCCCTGTGAACACCCGCAGCGTGCCAGGTGGCAGCGAAGGCAGGTGGCGAGACCTGGAACAAGCTCGGTCAAGAGGATTTCCATATCAACACCAAAAGCCCGCACGATTCGCAAGGCCGTCTCCGGAGACAGAGACACCTTGCCATGCAAAGCCGACAAGTTGGCGTGGTAAACCTGCGAATCTTTGCACCGCTTCAGGCGGAAGTAAGCTCTTCGATTTTTCTGGTCTGGGCGGCGTTACGCTTTTCAACTTCACGCAGCCGACGCGCCAGATTGATATCAATGGGGGCGCGGCTTGCCGGGTTTTGCAGGAACATTAAACCTGCGCCATCATCGCTACGCTAGGCCATGCGGACATGATGCGTAATGCCGTCCTGCGTCATGGGAAGATCAAATTTCCCCGGAACAGCAACAGAATTGGTGAAAATCAGTCTGGCGCCTTCATCGGAGAGATCGCGGATCAAGCAATCCATAGATGAGAAGCCATGATTAAAATGCATTGTTCCACCAAGATAAGTGCGGCTGCGTGGAAATTTCCTTCTTTCAATCATCTTAATTTTCCTTCAATAGAAAAACAATAATTAAAAGACTTGTTCAAGGCTTCCAAGCTCAATCACTTGTTAATATTAATTGCAAAAATCAGCACTTTTTTTAGTGTGTTGCTTTTGAAATTGGGTCAATCCGGTCTTCAAAAATGCATTTACTGCAAATGATCTTGAAACAAATAGTCCAATAATCGATTATTTAATTTGAATTTGTATTGGCTCGTTAATTGCCAGAAGTCCGGCACGTCGATCAAGTGGTATCGAAACGGAAGCCTGTTGTGCAGATTGTGAACAACGACGGCGAAATTGTCACAAGGCCCGGATTTTAAGGGTAGTCTCATGTTGAAATGGGCCGCAGCAATTTTTCTCAGGCGCATTATGTTTGTGGGACTTGTCGCCATTGTTCTCAATATAATCACGCGAACGAACGATAGTACGGGGAAATCAACAAACATCACGCATATATTCTACAGCCTTACTGAAATAGCCCGGGCTTTGAACAGCAATCGATGAGTATAAAATTATGGTTCCGGGATGTAGCCCACATCGTTCATAAAAGCGATATATATCCCTCGACAGTTGGCCAGCTGCCTACCAAGCCGATTGTTCGAGACACTTGAGTAATACCAACGGCGATGAGCTTGACTCATCACCGCTGGAATATGGGCGCACGTCGGTCAGGTTGAACGACTGCTGCTATGAGATGCCGCCGCTCTGACGCGGCATATTGCGCGCCAGAGCCTGCCATTACTGCGAACTCAAATTCACGCCCGCCCGATGGACGCCGACTTGACTTCAACCCGGCCCAGAACGTTGTAGGCGCTCACGGCCTGTTCAAAAATGGATTTCGATGCGTAAACATGAAAGGAGTTTGATCCCGCCTTCTCTTCGCCAAGAAACCGGCCGTCTCCGTCCAGATCGTAATTATAGCCGTAAAAGGCGCCACGTTCGAATTTTTCGGTAGCTGAAGTTGTTGCCGACGGCTGTGCCTGTTGATCCGAGGATACCATGACTGCACCATATTTGGAGCTTGCCATGATGATCCACGCAATACTCATCCATACACAGCGCTTAAAAGCCGCCGATAGCAATGTGAATTATCGCATGCTTAAGCCAAACAGCCATTCACCATCGTCGCCGGGCACGCAGATGTTTTGGGTGCAAGCGCAAAACCCTCGCCTCACTTCACCGCGCTGAGCACCAGCGCGCGATCAGCAACCGTCCTGTCAAAGGCGACAATGCGCTCCACGATTTTCTGCATGGCTTCACCAGTAACAGGCTCCACGTCGATGCGCAGCCTTTGCGCTTCGGCAAGGAAGGCGGGATCCTTCATGGTCTCATCGAAGGCGCGGCGCAGCAGCGCGACGCGTTCTGCAGCCATTCCCGGCGGCGCGACGAGCGGCCATGCGACGGCTTGCGGCGCAAACAACAATTCGAGCGCCTGCCGGTCGAGCGGGCTCTTGGCCAGATCCATCACCAGCGGCACGTCTGGCAGATCGGACGCCTTTTCCAGCGCCATCTGCACAAGCATGTTGATCTTCTTCTCATCGAGCCAGGGCCGGGCGCGGCTCTTCAGACTGCCCCACGACCAGCCAAAACGCGCATCGACTTCGCCCTTTTCCATTGCGGCAGTGACGTCATTGCCACCGGGATAGCCCGTGATGACCTTGATCTTCGTGCCCATGAGATTGTTGACCAGTGTCGGAAAACGCCCGGTGTCGTCAGTGGTCCCAGTTGCCCCGGTGGTGATCTGACGTGTCAGCAAATCATTCAGGGATGTCACGCCATGCGTATGCCAGACGACGCCAACAGAGACTTCTGTGCTTGTGCTGCCAATGGGATTGAACCGCGCCGGATCGTATTTCGCGATCTGCGGATTGAACACAGGTTCGATGGGGTAACTGCGCGACAACATCGCCAGTGCTGTACCATCCTTCGGCGACACGGAGTAAAGATGAAGGATCGTCTTGATGCCGCCAGAGCCCGGCATGTTTTGCGGCACCATCACAGGCTGTCCGGGGATATGGCGTGGCATGTGGCGCGCGAGCAGACGCCCCGTGGCGTCATAGGTGCCACCGGCTGCGTAGCCAATCAGCAGGTTGATGCTCTTGCCTGCATAGAATTCGCCATCTTTCGATTGCGCCAGCGCCCATTGCGATGATGCCGATAAAAATACCGCAGCCATCACCGCCTGCCTGATCATCATGTCGCTCCCCGAGACTGGCTGTTGTTGTTCAGGCTATGCACTTAGCGTCAGCCGGCATGACGCATCAAAGATCGAGCCTGAAAAGCTCAATCGCGTTATCGCGTGTCAGCCGCTGGCGTTTGTCGTCGGACAAGCCATGGAGGTGATGCTCTACCACTTGCCGTGAATGCGGAAAGGTCATGTTGAAATGCGGATAATCGTTCGACCACATGCAGTTTTTCTCGCCCCACCAGGGGAAGAAACGCGTGCCGACATAATCCTCCAGAAACGTCCCATAGACATGCTCGGAGAAAATCTCGCTGGGCTTGCGATCAATCGGCAGATCGCGCGTCTTGCGGAAACGCTCGAAATAATAATCCCATTGTTGCAGCAGAAACGGCAGCCAGCCGATCTCGCTTTCGGCCATCAGCAGCTTGAGATCGGGATGCCGGTCGAACGCGCCCGAGAAGATGAAATCGAACAGCGTATTGGCTGAATCATTGGTCTTCGAATTGACGGCGTCCTTGATGCCCTGCACGCCGCCCTTCTGGCCGGTCTTGATATAGGAATGACCTGTAAGAATATGGCAGATGACAGGCTGTTTGGCCTCCGCGCAGGCGGCCCATAGCGGCTCATAATGATCGGATGTGAAGGGCAGGCGTGGGTCCGCCACCTGCCAGATCATCGCGCCTTTCAGGCCCATGTCGTGGCCGCGGTGCATCTCCTTGATGCCTGCATCGATGTCATAGACCGAGACAAGCGGCGCGGCGTAGAGGCGCCTTGGATCGGCGCTGCAGAATTCATGCGCCCAATCGTTATAGAGTTTGAAGCTCTCCTGCTGGGTTTCGATATCGTCGATGCCGAACAGGGCCATGCCGTAATTAGGAAACAGGATTTCAGCCGCGACGCCGTCGGTATCCTGATCGCGCAGCCGCAGATGCGGATCAGTCGCGCCCGGCGGCGAATTGCGGAACGGCACCTTGGGCAGATGGTCCTGCAAACGCTTGGGCAATTCCATCCAGAGTTCTTCCGGCTCCATCACGTGAGCGTCTGTGGAAATCATCTTGGGCATTGCAGCAGCAGCGGCTTGGGAAATCTCTACCCCGACCACTGTACGGCCCGGAAATGTACGAGCCTGCTCTTCTGACATGCCGGCGAATTTGGATGCGTCTACGGCGAGTTCGGGCATGGTTCCTCCGGATGAGTTTTGCAGGATCGTGGTGTTGTCTTAATTATAGGCGAACCTGGCGCGCATAGGAACTGGCCTCACCGCTCGGCGCTGAACAGCTCCCGCAACTTGTCCTTGATGTCCTGCGGCGCTGCCGCCAGCAGATCCAGCATGCGCATCGCTTCCTCCGCGCCTACGGGGCTGACATCGACTTTCACCCGCGCCGCCTCGGCAATGAAATCGGGATCTTTCGCCATGGCCATGAAGGCGTCCTGCAAAGCCTTGGCGCGGTCCGCTGGCACACCCGGTGGCGCGACGAAGGGGCGCGAGAGCAGATAGGGAATCTCTGCGGCCTCGATCAGCAAGCGCGCCGCAGGATCTTTGGCCTTTTCGCGGGCCGTCGGCACATCAGGATAACCGGGATGGCGCGTGGCGCGGGCAAATTGCAGAAGGGGCCGCACGGGCCCGCCCGGACGCAGCCAGTGCGGTTGTGTCGAGGCGACAGCCGATAATCCTACGAAGCGTCCTTCCAGTTCGCCGCGCTCGATGGCTGGAAACAGCGCATTGCTGTCGCGATAGCCATGAATGAGCTTGATCCGCGCGCCCAGCGCATCGCGCATCAGCAGGGATACATCGTTGCCCGTTGCGCCTTCAGATGTACCGCCGAGGATCACTTCCGGCCCGCCCGGACGGATAAGATCGTCGATGGTCTGCGCCTTTACATCTGTCCGCACGAACAGCATGTAGGCGTCATCCTGCGCGCTGGTGGGCGAGCCGAGCCAGGTGAACTTGCGCGGATCGAACAGCACATTCTTGTTGCCACCCAGAACGCCCATCAACGGCATGTTGCGCGAGAACGTTCCGAAGGCAGTGCCATCGCGCGGCGCATTGGTGTAGATGTGGTTCGCTCCGCGCAGCGAGCCTGCGCCCGGCATGTTCTGCACAAGCACAACCGGTTCACCGGGAATTTTGTGCGCGATGTGGCGCGCAACAAGCCGCGCATAGACATCGTATCCGCCGCCCGGCGCATAGCCGACGATGACCTGCACTTGCTTGCCCTTGAAAAATTCCGCAGGTGTCTGCGCGCAGGCAGGCCCTGATGCAAGCGCTGCAATCAGCGGCAGCACGAATTTTCCAAACATGGGTTTCCTCCGTCCAAAGCTCAATCTAGCGGCATTGCCTGGCCGTGGAAACGGGTTTCGTTTTCCGGCCTTCGTGCTCCGGGTTCCGTTCCGGGACGAACCTCGCTAGACTTGCGCGTGTAGAACGGGAGGTGTTGATGAGGAAATTTCCAGCGAAGAAGATTACACGCCGGCAGGTTTTGACAGGTCTCGCCGCTGCCACCGCCCTGCCATTCGTGGCGTCCGCACCAGCCATCGCGCAGCAGCAGTGGCCGAAGGGCCGCAACCTTAAAATGCTTGTGCCGTTTCCTGCTGGCGGCGCAACAGACGTGCTGGCGCGTATCGTCAGCGACAAGCTCAGCCAGATGTGGGGTACGGGGATCGTTGTCGAGAACAAGGGCGGCGCTGGCGCCAATATCGGCATGGAATACGTCGCGCGCTCTGAACCCACCGGCGAAATGATGATGATGGGCACCAGCGGCATTGCCATCAATCCTGCCCTCTACAAGAATCTGAAATTCGATCCCATCGCTGACCTTGCGCCGATCTCCATGATCACGATCATGCCCAACATGGTTGTCGTGCCGATGGACGCGCCCTACACCACAATGGCTGAATTGATTGCCTTCGCCAAAGCGAATCCGGGCAAGTTGACCTATGGCACGTCGGGGCTTGGCACGACCGTGCATCTGGCGGGCGAACTCTTCAAGAAGCTTGCAAATGTCGACATGCAACATCTTCATTATCGCGGCAGCGCGCCTGCGCTGCAGGATCTTGTGGCCGGACGCACAGGCGTGATGTTCGACAATATCGCCTCCTGCCTGCCTCAGGTGCAGGGCAAGAAGCTCAGGGGCATCGCCGTGACGACAACCACGCGTTCGAAATTTGTGCCCGACCTGCCGCCGGTTTCCGATACGCTGCCGGGTTTTGATGTTTCGCCCTGGTTCGGCACGCTCGCGCCGGCCAAGACACCGCCGGAAATCGTCGACCGGATATCCCGTGATACCAAAACGGCGCTTGGCGATCCCGTCGTGAAAAGCTGACTGGATGCGCTCGCTGCTGAAACCGTGGGGTCGACGCCAGCCGAATTCGCAAAACTCATCCGCGAAGAAACTGACCGCTGGGGTAAAATCATTCGCGATGCGAAAATAACCGCCGAGTAAGCAATGCCGGCAAATGGTGTGTGGTCATGAACCTCTGGAATACCGGATATCTGGCGGGCGCTTTGATAGCCGGCATGCTGATCCCCATACAAACAGGCTATAATACCCAGCTGGGGCGGGCCCTGAATGGGCCTGTCTATTCCACGATGGCGGTCTTTGCTGCGGCCATAGCAACAACAGTGGTTATTGCTTTGCTGCTGCGCGTACCGATTCCGGCTCTCGCCGATGCCGCGCGCGCGCCCTTGCTCTCGTGGGTCGCAGGCGGCGCCCTTGGCGCGATATACATCGTCGCATTGACCATCGTTGCGCCAAAGCTCGGCGCGGCGGCCACCGTCGCTCTTGTTGTGAGCGGGCAGATGCTTTGTTCAGCGATCATTGATCATTTCGGACTGCTCGGCTTTCCCGTACATGAAGTCACGACGTTGCGTATGCTGGGTTTCGTGCTGATGGCCGGTGGTGTGGTTCTGGTGAGATTGTTCTAGGGGAGTAGCGGCAATGCCCAGCATGGAAGAAAAGTTCGCGGCACTGGAAAAGCGCCTGCAATTGCTGGAGGATCAGGCCGCGATCTATCAAATTCTCGCCTGCTATGGTCCAGCAGCCGACAGTGGCAGCAGTCAGCGCGCCGCCCAATTGTGGACTGAAGATGGCGTCTATGATCTGCATACGCAGGTCATGCAGAGCCGCCAGGACATCGTGGATGAGCTGGAAGGCGAGTGGCACCAGGGCCTCATTCATCAAGGCAGCGCCCATATCATGAGTTTGCCCTATGTAACGATCAACGGCGATGAAGCCGTTGCGACCAGCTATTCGCGACTCTATCGCCGCGAGGATGATGCTTTCAAAGTGCTGTCCTGCAGCGCCAATCGCTGGGAGCTTCTACGCACACCTGATGGATGGCGCGTCAAGCGGCGCATGACCCGGCGGCTGAATGGTTCGGATGAATCGCACCAATTGTTTGCGCGTGGTGTGAAGGAAATTGCAGCATCATGACGCAAACAGCACTCGTCACCGGCGCCAATCGCGGGCTCGGTCTGGAATTCGCGCGGCAGCTTGCAGGCAAAGGCTGGCGTGTTCATGCCTGCGCACGCTATTTATCCGGCGTTGAATACATTGCAGGCGTCGATTGGCATCAGCTCGATGTCACTGACTTCTCCGCCGTTGACCGGCTTGCAGAAGAATTGCGGGGCGAAAAGATAGATCTGTTGCTCAATAATGCCGGCGTTGGTCCGCGCGAGGGCGCAGCTCTCGGCTCGATTGATTACGATCTGTGGCGGCGTGTGCTGGAGATAAACGCGATTGCGCCGGTGAAGATGATCGAAGCCTTTGTTGAACACGTAGCAGCTTCGCAACGTAAACTCGTAGCGTCCATTTCCAGCGAATTGGGCGCGGGCGAATTTATCGACCGTGTCGGTGTTGGCCGCAGCGGGCCATGGGTTCACTACCGTTCGTCAAAAGCGGCGCTGAACATTGCCCAACGCTCCATAGACGGGGATTTGGCAAAACGCGGCATCACATCGCTGCTGCTGCACCCCGGCTGGGTGTCGACTGATCTTGGCGGCGCGCACGCGAGCCTGAAACCGGCCGATAGCGTCGCAGCGCTGGTCGCTCTCATCGAAGACGCCGATGCGTCGATGCACGGCAAATTCATCGCCCACGATGGACGCCAGGTACCTTGGTAAAGAATGCGCCGGGGTAAAGAATGTGCCCTGGTGAAAGCAGGGGGCATCACAACCCATTGCAGCACCATCCAGATGCGCCCTATCCCAGCAGCCGCCGTTTGGCAGCGGGCTTTTCCTTCTTCGTAAAGGCAGCCACCATTTCCACATGCGGTGAATGACGAAACTGGTCGACAGGAGTCACAACGCCCATCGTGTAGCCGCCATCGATGAGGATCTTTGCATCGCGCGAAAACGTCTGCACGTTGCAGGATACTGCGATAACGACAGGCACTTTTGACTCGGCAAGCGCCCGCGCCTGTGCTTCGGCGCCTGAACGTGGCGGATCGAACACCACACAATCGAAGGGCTTGAGATCGTCGATGGCGAGTGGACGACGGAAGAGATCACGTGTCTCGGTGGTGATCGTCTTCAGGCCAGTGGCATTGTGCGCGGCTCGTTCGAGCGCGGACATGGCGGCAGCTTCATGTTCGACGGCGTGAACGTTGGCGCGTTCGGCAATCCGCAGGGCAAATGTGCCCGCACCGGCAAACAGGTCAGCCACATTCTTGCTCTTGCCCATGGCTGACAAAACGAGCTGCGCCAGCGCTTCCTCACCCGCAACGGTCGCCTGCAGGAACATGCCCGGTGGCGGCGCGAGCAGGGCGCGGCCCATTTGCAGGCGCGGCGTTTCGCGCTCGATCAGGACGTCGCCGTGATTGGAGAGCCGTGCCAGGGCATGTTCATTGGCAAACGCCACCAGCTTTTGGCGCACCCTGTCCTGCAGCTTTCCCACACCCCGAAAATCTACATCAAGGCCGTCGATGGTCGAGGTGACGATGATGTCGAGCGGTTTGTCGAGTTCTGCAAGGCGCTGCGCCAGCGCGCGCGCAACAGCGGGTGCAACCTGCATGGCGGGCGCAAGTACAGGACATTCCTCGATATCGACAATCTCATGCGCCCGCGCACGCATGAAGCCGCTGACGACCGAGGGGCGATTCAGCCCATCGCGCAGGATACGCGCATGAAAGGTCGCGCGACGGCGTCCCTCGCCATGCGCATCAAGCAGCGGTGCGACGTCTGTTTCAATCCGCGCATGGCGCAGGGCGGAGACAACGAGCTCGCGTTTCCAAGTTCGATAGGGCGTTTCAGCCAGCGCCTGCACAGCGCAGCCGCCGCAAACTGAATAATGCTTGCAGAACGGCGCGATGCGTTGCGGCGACGCTTTGGTGACTTCGCCCAGCGTGCCGCGTTCGCCATCGACGTCAGCGATGATTTCGTCGCCGGGCAGCGCATAGGGCACAAACACAGGCCCATCGCGGCCTTCGGCAATGCCTTCGCCGCGCTGGCCAAGCCGTTCAATCGTCAGGCGTTGAAATGAGATCATGCGGGCTTCTATCAGTTCGCGCTTCAAACCGCCAACGGGCCGCGCACAGCGTGCAGAAGAAACTCCCTGTTGCCGTCGCCCCCTTCGATGGGTGAGGGGATGATGCCGGTGACCTTCCAGCCCAGGCTTTCGACAAAGTGCTTGATACCGGCGCAAATCTCCTCGTGCACACGAGTGTCGCGCACAATGCCCTTGTTGGTGCGCTCGCGTCCGGCTTCAAATTGCGGCTTGATGAGAGTCACCAGCTGCGCGCCATGTGCGGCCAGCGCGAGCGCATGCGACAGAATCAGCTTCAGTGAAATAAAGCTGACATCACAGACGACCAGCTGCGGTGGCGCTTCGAACATCGGCGCTGAAAGAGCGCGCGCATCGGTTTTTTCCAGCGAAACAATCCGCCCATCCCTGGCAATCGAGGGATGCAATTGCCCGTGGCCCACATCAACCGCATAAATCCGTTTCGCACCCTGCTCCAGCAGAACATGGCAAAAGCCGCCGGTGGAGGCGCCAAGATCAAGGCAGATCAAACCGGCTGCATCAACGCTGAAAGCTTCAAGCGCGCGGGCCAGTTTCACGCCGCCGCGCGACACCCATGGATAGGGGGCTTCGGCAGAAATTTCGGTGTTGGGGTCTACTTCCTCGGAAGGCTTGCGTACGAGGCTTCCTGCCGCCATGACCCGCCCGGCCTCTATGGCTTCTCTGGCCTTGGAGCGGCTGGCAAACAATCCTCGTTCCACAAGGGCGACATCAATGCGTTTGCGATCAGCCATACCGAAAAAGACTTTCTGCCACCGGGTGCATCAGATCAGCGTGCTGTAAAATTGCTATCGGTTTACAGCACAAAAGCTGATTGATTTTTTATATGTAGAGCGTCGCTTTCGCGAAAACCGGGTCCACTTTTTCGCGCGGTGCTCTATGCCGGCACAAAACGAAAGGCAGAATCCTTGCGTTCAACCTGGCCCGCACCCGATCCGGGCAAATGATAGCCGATCATGCGCAGTTTTTCGGCCGCCATCCGATCCAGCAATTTGCGCCGTGTCGTCACCGCGCGCTCGCCCTCCTGGTCGGAGGCCGGCATCCATTCGGGATATGCGAAGGATATCAGCGGATGGGTGAGCGCATCGCCCAGAACAATCAGGCTTTCATTGCCGCCTCGCACTTCAAACGACACGTGCCCCGGCGTATGCCCGCCGGTATCGAATGCCGCTATTCCCGGCGCAACTTCCTCACCGGGCCTGAAAGTCTCCAGCCTGTCGCCTAATTGACCGATCACGCGCTGTGCGCCTGCCGCCATCATCTGGAAGGCTTCGGGAAGCTTTTGCAGGACGTTTTTGTCCATCCAGAAGTCACGCTCTGCCAGCGGCATCGCCCAGCGCGCATTGGGAAACAGCGGCTCGTCGAATTCATCCATTGCCCCCCAGAGGTGATCGGCATGTGCATGGGTGAACAGCACGCGGCTGACCTTTGCCCTGTCAATCCCGGCGTCCTCGATGGCCGCTGCAAGGTTGCCCGAGCCTTCCAGGAACCGCGCGCCCGCGCCGCAATCCATGAACGTGAGGGAATCGCCGTCACGGATCGCTGTCACATTCAAGGGCATACGATTGATGTCAGCGGGAAACCCGCCAGCACGTAATGTGGCGGCAAGTTCGGCGGGCGCGCGGTCTCGCGCGACCAGTCCAGCCGGCACACTCACCATGCCGTCGCTGAACGAAATGATCTCTTTGGCCCCCAGCCGGGCGATGGTCGCCGCAAAGGCACGGGCGGGCGCACACACAGCCAACGCCGTTGCGCCGAGGCCAAGCAGCGTTTCACGCCGGGTTACTTTTCTCAACATGGGGCTCTCCGCTTCCACGCGGGTACAGATAACGATTTTTGAATGTGAAGCAAACGCGCCTCGGCGCTGATGCGCCGGATGTAGCGATTGACCCAGGGGTCAATCAAAACCGCCATTGGTATTAGGCCGCTTCTTCCGCCGCACCCATGATACGGCGTGCTTCAATGTCGCTGATCGGCTGGCCAAAGGCGAAGCCTTGGGCGAATTCGCTTCCCAGCTGGTAAAGTTCGATTGTGTCGCTCTCGGTTTCTGCGCCCTCTGCGACAACGTCCATCCCCAGATCATGCGCCATGGCTATGATCGAGCGCAGCAGGATCGGCCGGGACCCCTTGGAATCTGGTTTTACGAGGCTGCGGTCAATCTTGATGGTGTCAAAAGGAAAGCGCTGAAGATAGCTGAGCGAAGAATATCCAGTCCCGAAATCGTCAAGCGAAAGCCCGGCCCCCAGCTCCTTGATGCGCATCAGCATCTGTGCTGAATATTCAGGGTTTTCCATCACCAGACTTTCAGTGATTTCCAGTTTGAGCGTACCGCGTTGCACGCCCGAGCGGGTGAGCGCCGCTTTCACGTCGTGCAGCAGATCGTGTCGCAGCAATTGCCGCGATGAGACATTCACGGAGCAGAAAATCGGCGGATAGACGTCAAGCGCCTGTTGCCACGCTGCCAGTTCCCGCGCTGCCCGTTCGATGACGAAAATGCCGAGATCGACGATAAGGCCAGTCTCTTCGGCCATGGGGATGAATTCAGCCGGTGGCAGTCGGCCAAGGCGAGGGTGATCCCAGCGGATCAGTGCTTCAAACCCGGCAATCGTTCTGTCCTCAAGCCGGACGATCGGCTGATAGACGATCTTGATCTCATTGCGCTCCAGAGCACGGCGCAGATCGGTTTCAAGTGTGAGCCTGTCCGAACGCTGGGTCCGCATGTCCGGACGGAAGAATTCTATCCGGTTGCCGCCGAGACGTTTGGCCGAAGCCGTCGCAATCTCCGCGTCCTTCAGCATGTCGTCGCGCTGCGCGTGGAGATGGGGATCAAAGAGGGCGATTCCGATTGATCCAGTCAGCGTGATCTCACGGTCGTTGAAGGTGATGGGCGTCGATATCGTCTTTCTGACCTGATCGCCAAAAGCGATTATGCCGTCGTTTTCCTGTTCCGACAGGAGAATGATGCCAAACTGATCGCTGGAAAGCCGCGCAAGTGTATCAGCGGGCTGCATCATCCGGCTCAAGCGCCGCGCCACGGTCAGTAGAATGGAATCGCCTGCCGCCATGCCGACCGCTTCATTCACATGCCTGAAACGATCAATATCGAGCATCAGAACCACAGGCCGTAAAACTGCGCCGGCTTTGCTCTGACTGATGCAGGAATTCATCCGGTCAAAAAAGATTTCGCGATTGGGAAGGCCGGTCAGATTGTCATGAACGGCGTCATGCAAGAGCCGTTCTTCGGCGGTCTTCGCATCGGTGACATCGGTCAAGGTGCCAATGACGCGGATAACATCGCCCGTAGGGCCAACAACGGGCCGCGCCTTCAACGTGTACCAGTGATAATGGCTGTCCGCAGTCCGTAACCGGAAATCGAGGGCGATACGGCCCCGCCGCTGTTCAATCACTGTGTCGAGGCAAGCGCGATAGCGGTCGTTGTCGTAGGGATGAAGCACATCGAGCCACGACGTCGCCGGCCCTTCCAGCGTGCCACGCTTGAGGCCAAGGCTCGATTCCACATCCGGGCTAACATAAATCTTGTCGGACGTGACATCCCAGTCGAAGACCTGATCACCCGAGCCCATCAGCGCGAGCGCGCGCCGGTCAAGATCGAACATGGCGCCATGCACAAGGCCGCCCGTGGCAAAAGCATTTTGCATCACGGTGAAACCGATCAGGAGCACGATCAGCACCAACCCGCCAATGAGCGCAGGTTGCACCAGTTCTCCGGTGAGATTTCCAGTGACGGTGAGCGCTGCGGTGCCTATCCACAAGACAAGCAGCAGCCATGTCGGTATCAGCATCACCGCGCGGTCATAACCGGCCACGACGGCAAGGTAGATCACCAGAATGAATCCGAAAACGGCGATGGACACCAGCGAGATACGCGCCACGCCCGCAGCAAGGGGCGCGTCGTAGACCGCCAGTCCGATCAGCGCGAGGATGAACACGAACCAAGCAGCAGTCATGTGTGACAGTCGCACATGCCAGCGGTTCAGATTGAGATAGGCGAACAGGAAGATCAGCAGGGTGGCCGACAGCACGGCTTCGGCAATCGCGCGCCAGATGCGGTCGCTTTCTCCCGCAGTTCCAAACAATTTGTTCCAGAATCCGAAATCGATGCAAACGTAGGCTAGAACAGCCCAGGCCAGCGCTGCAGCGGCGGGAAAGATCACCGCGCCGCGCACGACAAAAACGATGCTCAGAAACAGCGCCAGCAGACCGGCGATACCGATAATGATGCCCTTGTAGAGTGTAAAATTGGCAACGCGATCCTTATAGGCGTCGGGCTCCAACAGGTAGATTTTAGACAGGCTGGGTGTCCGCAGCTCCGCTACATAAGTGACGATAGTGCCCGGATCGAGTGTCAGGCGGAAAATGTCGGCATCCGGGCTGTCCTCCCGGTCTGGAGGAAAGCCCTGGCTGGCGGTGATCCCGGCGATACGGGAGGCGCCGAGGTCCGGAGAAATCACCCCCGAACCGGCCAGTCGAAAATGCGGCACGACGATCAGGCGCTCGATCTGCTCATTGGTCTGGTTGGCAAGCGCAAACACGATCCAGGAGGGCTGGGTGCCCGCAGCAAGCGCCCCTACCTCGATGCGGCGGATGATTCCGTCCGAATCCGGCGCGGTAGAGATCTGGATTCGATCGCCCTGCGCGCCATAGAAATCGGTCCGCGATGTCAGGTCGATGGCTTTGGCATCAAGGGGAACAGGCACAGGTTCGATTGCCTCCGCATGTGGTGCGAGGCCGATTATTGCAAACAGAGTCAAGATGATACAAATGAACCGGCGCACGTATTCTCGATCTTCCCGGCGGCCGCGCGGCCGCCCGCCCCCAAAGTCTCCATAGCCCACCGGTCAGCTCTAAAGCCTACACCTTGTCGGAATTGTGATTGGTACAGCTCGAATCTGCCCCGGGCAAGCCAAAGCTTGGTAAATTGCTTCGCTATTTCCTTTGCGTAGAACCCGAAATTTCATCACTTTCCAAGAGAGCGAACAGTCGGTGATCCTGCCACTCGCCGTTGATGCGCAGGTAGGAGCGTGCCTCGCCTTCATATTTGAAGCCGCAACGCTGCAAGACCCGCATCGAGGCTTCGTTATGAAGCAGGCAGGCGGCTTCCACACGGTGCAGCGCCAGATTGCCAAATGCAAAGCGGCAGACCGCCCGCACCGCGCGCGACATATAGCCCTTTGAGGCAAAAGGTTCGCCTGTCCAATAGCCAAGCGTACCAGTCTGGGCGACGCCGCGCCGGATATGGCCGAGGGTCAGGCCGCCCAGAAGAACATCATCGGCTTCGCGGAAAATGAAGAAGGGATAGGTCTCATCGCGGACCATTTCCTCCTCCTGGCGCTTCATGCGGCGGCGGAAGGCTGCCCGGGTGAGATCGTCGGCGGGCCAGATGGGCTCCCAGGGCACCAGAAATTCACGGCTTTGCGCGCGCAGAGCTGCCCAGGCGGCAAAGTCTCCCATGACGGGCGGGCGCAAATAGACACCCTCCCCCTTGAGTACATGGGCAGGTTCGGAAGCAGGACCGATGCGGAAAAGCGCCATCCATTCAGAATAGCAAATTTTTCCGCTCCGGGAAGCATGACCTTTGGCTGGCTATCTCAGCCCGGCCTGCACGACGAGCGGATAGGTGACACGTTGAAATTCCTCCATGCCCCCAATATAGCGAGCCCACGACAGCAAGGTTCCGTCCAGCCCGATATTGGACATCATCTGCAATCCGTCGACGACCTGCTCCTTCGTGCCGATGAGCGGCACGCCTCCCCAGCCTGCAATGAAATGCTCCTTGAGCGGCTCCAGCGCCTCCAGCGGCAATGTCTGTGCGTTGAGTCCGAGCGTATCAAGAAGATTGGTCGCAGCCTTCCAGTCGCCGAGGTCGTGCACATAATGCTTGTAGAAGTCGCGCGCTTCTTTCTCGGTCTCGCCCTGCACGATATAGGCATTGGCCCAGACCTTGATCTCGCGGCCATACTCCTTGCGCGCAAGATCGCGGTAGGAAGCGATCTGCTGGCGCATCTGATCGGGATCGCGGGTGTTGAATGTGACAAACGCGACGTCTGCATATTTCGCAGCGAAATGGCGGCCTGTGTCCGATCCGCCTGCGTTCATGATGGGTGGATAGGGTTTGTGCACCGGATGGGGCCGGCACCAACCGCCATTGATCTTGAAAAACCGGCCTTCATGGTCGAATTCATCTTCCTCGGTCCACAGCCGCTTGACGATGTGCAGCCATTCTTCGGCAAGCTTGTAGCGATCTTCATGTCCAAGCTGCGGACGGCCAAACATCTCGATTTCCGGTTTGTACCAGCCGGTGACGATGTTCATGACATAGCGGCCATTGGAAACATGATCGATGGTTGTGCCCATTTTCGCTGCGAAGATCGGATGTATCGTTGGCACGTGCGTTGTCGCAAACACGCCGGCCCTCTGTGTCGAGGCTGATATTGCGGAGGCCCAGGAGAAGCTTTCGAAACCTTCGCTATTGAAATTGGTTTCGCCCCCAAAGCCTTTCCAGCGACCGACAGGGACGAGCGCCTCGAAATCCATTTCATCGCCAAGTTGGGCAAGACGCAATGTCGAGGGCCAGTCAGCTTTCAGCACGCCATCGATTTTTGAAATGGCGCAGCCGCCGCTGAGATTGGTGGAAAATGTGCCCAGTCCGAGTTTGCGATCATTGAAGAGCGGATGCTTTGCTGCGCGCAATGAATCAGCGCGGCCCTTGCCGGGTATTGTCATGGCTTTGTCTCCTCCCCGGCTTTTGTATCGCGCCGGAAGCTTAAGAGACCACGCAGACAAGAGCAGGGCAATGCCTTTTGTAGTTGGCCGGATCGCAAGGGTTTCTGGAAGAGGGAGGTTTACCGCGCCATTTTATTTGAGCACACGCGCCGGCAACACCTGAAAGCCGCGAAACCGTGCACGTTCGCCACGCAGAGCGCCGGGCAGAATTTCATAATCGGGAAAGCGCTTCACAAACCGGCCGAGGGCAATGCGCCCTTCAAGCCGCGCCAGACTGAGGCCAACGCACACATGCGGTCCAGCGCCAAACGCCAGATGCCGGTTTGGCGTACGGGTAATGTCAAAGATTTCGGGGTCGAAAAATTGTTCGGGATCACGGTTGGCTGCGGCGATGCATAAAGTTATGCGCGTGCCTGCGGGCATTTTGATGCCGCCAAGATCGGCAGGCTGCGCCGTCATGCGATTGCCGATCTGGTTTGAACTCTCAAAGCGCAGAATTTCTGCAACGGCGCTTGCAATCAACTGCGGTTCGGCGAGCAGGCGTTGCCGCTGCCGCGGATAACGCGCCAGCAATTCCATGCCATTGCCAATCAGATTGGTGGTCGTTTCATGTCCTGCGTTCAGAAGAAAAATGCAATTGTGCAGCAATTCCTTTGACGTGAGTTTCTCGCCGCCCGCTTCGCCCTGAATCAAACGTGTGAGAACGTCGCGTGTTGGGTCGCCGGGCTGCGCGCGCCGCCTTTCGATGAGATCATCGAGATAGCCAAGGAATTCGGTGACGGCGGCATTCCCGCGCGCTTCCTGCGCAGGAGTGAGCGTAGGTGTGCCATCCCGGATGATCACATAGACCCTCGTCGCTCTGCTTTTTTCATGGCAAGATCGATCCTGAGGGACATTCGAAGCGGGGTTCGGGCATGTTGATCCAACTTCACAGCCAAGCAACGACGACGCCGAAGGTGCGGGCGGC
>CAMDKB010000012.1 GCA_945901195.1 Rhizobium sp. Q54 | reverse complement strand
GGCTTTGGGTGTTTCCACCTTGCAGCGCGTGCCGTCCATGCCTGATGTGCCCACTCTCGCCGAACAAGGCGTCACAGGGTTTGATTTGCAGGGGTGGATGGGCCTTTTTGCGCCGCGCGGAACGCCGAGTGATATTGTTGATCACGTTGTGGCAGAGGGACGCCGCGCCCTCGAATCCGCCGATATGAAGGCGCGTCTTGCTGCACTCGACCTTGTGCCTGTGGGGTCGTCGCCGGAAGACTTCGAAAAGGTCTGGCACGCCGACCGCGAACGCTTTGCGCGCGTGGTGAGGGACGCAAATATTCCCAAGCAAGAATAGCGTTTGAGTATAAAAGCAAACAACAAATGGGAGGGAAACATGACAATTTTCGCGCGGCTTTTTGCTGCTGGAATTCTTGCGGGCTCTGCGCTTGCGGCAGGGGCTGCCTGTGCGCAGCAATGGCCGAATGGGCCTGTCACAATCGTTGTGCCATTCGTGCCGGGCGGAACGACCGACATACTCGGGCGTCTCGCGGCGGAAATACTACAGAACGAATACAAGAGCAGTTTTGTCGTCGAGAACCGGACAGGCGCCGGCGGCGTGATAGGGAATACGTCGGTGGCGCGAGCTGCGCCTGATGGCCAGACTTTGTTGCTGGCGCCGACTGCGCTGGGCATCGTGCCATTCGTCTCCAAGAATGTGCCTTACGATACAAGGCGCGATCTCAAGCCGGTCACGCTGATGGCCTATACCTACAACATCATGGTGGTGTCGCCACAGTTGAATGTGAAGACCGTCCAGGACTTCATCGATCTGGCGAAAAGCAGCGCTCTGCCCCTTAATTATGCTTCGCCGGGAATCGGGACGCCAACACATCTTGGTGTCGAAGTTTTTGCCAAGGAGAACGGCTTCACCTTGCGTCATGTGCCCTATCGCGGCGCTGCGCCCGCTTTGACCGATCTCATGTCCGGTGAGATCAACATGATGTTCGTCGATCTTGCGCCGGGCATTCCGCTGGTCGAAGCCGGCAAGATCAGGGCGCTTGGCATATTGACGCCGCAACGGCTGCCAAGTCTGCCTGATATGCCCGCAGTGTCGGAAACCGCCAAGGGTTTCTATCTCGTCGGGTGGCAGGGTCTGCTGGCGCCGGGTGGTACACCTGATGCCATCGTCGAAAGGATCAATGCGCCCATCGTCGCCTATCTCAAGACAAAAGCTGCGGCCGAACGCCTGCAAAAAATAGGCGTTGATGTGAAATGGTCGAGCCCGCCAGAAATGCGTGAATGGATCGACTCACAGCTCAATTACTGGGAAAAGACGGCGAAGGGCGCGGGCATCGTGCCGCAGTGAAGACATCGGGACTTGCGATTAAAGTAAAAAAAAATCAGGAGGACTTCATGACTCCGATGCATGATCGCGTCGCCATGTATAATGGCAACAAGTTCAAGCTGGGGCTGTTCGGCGCCAATTGTTCCAACGGGCGCGCGATGACCAAGGCGCCTGAGCGCTGGCTTGCCGATTGGGATTCCTGCGAGAAGCTTGCCGAACTTGCCGACGATGTGGGCATCGATTTCATGCTGCCGATCGGGCGCTGGCGTGGTTATCGCGGTGAGACTGATCATCAGGGCACGACGCTTGAGACAATCACATGGGCGACGGGTCAGCTTGCGCGCACCAAACGCATCACGGTGTTTGCTACCGTGCATGCACCGCTGTTCAATCCGGTGCTGGCGGCCAAGGAATTTGTCACAGCAGACCTCGTAGGCCGCGGTCGATTTGCGCTGAATATCGTGATCGGCTGGAATGAAAGCGAGTTCAACATGTTTGGCGTCGAACAAAAGGCGACGAACGAATTGCGCTATGAATATGGGCAGGAGTGGATCGACGCGATCCTGCGGATGTGGGGACCGGAAGAAGAATTCGATTTCATCGGCAAGCATCTGCAATTGCGCGGGCTCCGGATGAAGCCAAAACCCTATGGCGGCAGCCGACCGCTGATGATGAATGCAGGTGCTTCCACCCTTGGCCGCGCCTACGCCCTGCGCAATTGCGATGCGTTTTTCACCGCGATCCGTTTCCCGGATCTCAAAGAGGCCGCGCGGGAAGTTTCGACGGTGAAAGCTGCGGGCAAGGCGCTGGGCAAGGACACCGGCGTCTATACGGTGGGGCAGGTTGTCTGCCGGCCCACGCGCAAGGAAGCACAGGACTATTGGCATTACTGGACTGAAGAAACAGCCGACTGGGGCGCTGCCGAATACATGCTGGCGCTAAAGGATACCAAGCGTGAAGACGATCCGGCCGGTTACGACAAAATGCGCCGCGCGTTGGTGCATGGGCAATCGGGCTTCGACATCATTGGCACACCTGATGACGTTGCAAATGAATTGGCCCGTCTGCATGGGGCCGGGTTTGATGGCATAGGCTTTTCGTTCCTGAACTATCTGCTGGAATTGCCATATTTTGCCCAGGAGGTTCTGCCGCGCTTGCACAGGTTGGGGTTGCGTGAAAATGATGGTGCGTATTCCCCAGCGCTGGCGTGAAAGTGATCTCGACAGAACGCCTGAAATAACCCAAATTCGTTGAATAACCGCGCGGCCAAAGCCGCCAATCGGAGGACAAAGATGCGCCAGTTCGTTCGTGGCCTTTCGCTGGCTCTTGCTACACTTGTGTTTGGGATCCCGCATGCGCTCGCGCAGGGCGCCGAGACCTGGCCCAATCGCGTGGTGAAGGTTGTCGTTCCCTATCCGGCGGGGGGCGCGACGGATTCCATCGCCCGTCTGGTAGCCGCCAAACTGCAGCAACAACTCGGTCAGAGTTTCATAGTTGAAAACAAGGGCGGCGCTGGCGGCAATATCGGCGCTGATGCTGTCGCGAAAGCTGCGCCTGATGGTTATACGATCCTGTTCAATATCAACGGGCACGCGATTGCCCCGGCAATCTATTCCAAACTCAGTTACAGCCCCGACGACGACTTTATCCGCGTGACGCAGATTGCTGCGACCTCCACGGTGCTTGTCATCAACCCGCAAGTTCCGGCGCAGAATTTTCAGGAACTGGTCGCGCTCGCCAAATCCAAGCCTGGTGTCCTGAATTATGGTTCGACGGGTATCGGCAATTCGCTGCATCTGACGATGGAATTGATCAAACAAATGACTGGAACCGACATTCAAATGGTGCCGTTCCAGGGCGACGGACAATTGTTTCAGTCGCTGTTCCGCAATGATCTACAAGTGGCGCTGGTGCCCTCGTCGATCACGAAGCCGCATATTGAAGCGGGCACGCTGCGAGCGCTGGGCATTACGACGCTGAAGCGTTCGACGACACTTCCGAATGTGCCGACCCTCGATGAAGCGGGTCTGAAGGGTTTTGAAAACCGGGGTTGGATGGGCCTTTTCCTGCCCAAAGGCACGCCGCAAGACATTGTCGATAAACTGGCGCGCGAAATGAAGAAGGGTGTTGAATCACCCGACATGAAAGAGCGGTTTGCGGAGAACGAGCTGGAGGCGATAGGCTCGACGCCGGAAGAGTTCGAAAAGGTCTACCGTGCCGACCGGATCAAGTTCGAAAAGATCGTCAAGGATGCAAAGATCCAAGTGCGGTAAAGCGGAAGCCGACTATCGGTTGGCTTCGACAATGGGCGCGTTCACAATCGGCGCGTTGACAATGGGCGCATTGATCTGGGTTGGAGGGGGCGCTTCGGCCTCCTTCGCGCTCGCGGTCAGGATGGCCGGCTGCGCCACTAGAACGGGCTGAGCAGGAGATGAAGCAGCCGCGCTTGCTGTTGCCGACGCCGGCGCGCTGCGGTGGTTGAAGTTGGAAGCCACAAGCCGCCCCCATTCTTCGCGCGAGCCGGCAAAAACGTTCATGTCCACCTGCGGTTTGATGCCCGGCACCCGGCCTTTGGCCGAATATTGCCAGAACGCCCAGCGGCGGTTGGGATAGCGTACCTGAGGTGGGCCGCCACAGAGCGCAACCAGATTGGATAGTCGTGTAATTCGCCGCTCGACAGAACGTCGCGATAGAAGGGAATGTCCACATAAACGATGGGGCGCTTGCGGTAGTGGGCCTCCATTGCAAGCAGGAATTTATGGATGGCTTCAAGCGCAACGTCTTTTGGCACCCTGCGCGGACAGGTGGGGCTATCGAAATTCCATTCGAGATCGAGCACCGGCGGCAATGAATCATGTTCGACCGGAACAACACGCTTGAAGGCGTCGATCTGCGCTTCGATGGGGCTGCACCAGTAGTTGAAATGATAGGCGCCGCGCGGCACGCCTGCAGCCTTGGCGGCAGCCCAGTTCTGCTGGAAGCGATCGTCCATGCGATCGGCTCCCTCAGTTGCCTTGATAAAGGCAAAGCCGATCCCGGCGGCCTTCACGGATGGCCAGTCGATCTCGCCCTGGTATTTGGCGACATCGATCCCGCGGATTTCGTGCAGATGGTGGCCCGGGCTGGTCTCGCGAACAGGAAAAGGATGGTTTCCGGTAAACACCGATGGTTCGGCGATTTCGCCGACGCCACCCGCGCAGCCAGCAAGGGTTGCGGCGAGAGACAATAGAGCGAGACGAGTAAAAATCGCGTGGATCATGGCCAGACTCTGACGGCAGCTCCGCACGGGGGCAATGGGTCAAAGGCGGTCCGATGGAATTTGTTCGAAGATGTGGCATTTGGGTCAATAGAGCCAGCCCGCCCCCACTCGGCAACGCTTCGGTAACCGGCAGGATTTATTCATGAGGCCATGCATGATCTTCCCGCCGATCGCCGGTCCCTCGCAGGCTTTGCCTTTGCCGCTCTCATTTGGCCGTTCCGTGGCGGAAATATCGCCATCGCCGTGGGGCTGTTTATGTGTCCGCTGATCCTCAGCCTCGGCATGGCGGCCGATTACTGGATATGATCCGTTTCCCATGGTGGCAGCGCTCGCGCACGGAATCGCCGGGAGCGGATCTGTAAGTCGATAATCAAGCATTGCGCCGGGAGCGGATTTAAGTGTATTGCGAGCCTCCTCCTTCGGCGTGATGCGCCGCAGGGCCGGTAGCTCAATGGTTAGAGCCGGCCGCTCATAACGGTCTGGTTGGGGGTTCAAGTCCCTCCCGGCCCACCAATTTTCCCCACCCTGGAATCCCGCTTGCGCTTTTTTGAAAAAACGATTCTACTATTGATAATAATACGAGAGGGAGGAAACCAATGCGATCATTTTGCGCCGCAATGCTGCTTGGACTTGGTGTGTCCGCAGCTGCTTCAACCGCGATAATCCCGCAACCCGCGTTCAGCCAGGACGCTATCAAAATAGGCGTTATGTTCCCGTTGACGGGGCCACTTGCCGGGCAGGGCCGGCCCGAGCGCGATGCGATCAAGCTCGCATTCGATGAGGAAAACAATGTGATCGCCGGCCGCAAGGTCGAATTGCTTTACGAGGATAGCGCTGGACGGCCTGACACCGGGCTTACCAAGATCAAGGCGCTGGTGGAACGCGACAAGGTTCACCTGCTCTTGTCAGAGCTTGTCAGCTCGATTGGCGCGGCCGTCGCGCCCTATGTTCACGAACAGAAAATGCCGTGGATCAGCACGGTCGCGCTGGCCAGTCTGACGCGCGGGCAGAAGAGCTCTTATATTTTCCGTTTTGTGCCGTCCTCTTATCAGTACACGATGGCGGCAGCAGAAGCGGCCAAGAAGATGGGCTGGAAAAAAGTCTATCTGATTGGCTGGAATGCGCCTCCGGGCCACGAAGCGCTTGAGGGATTGAAAAAGGTTTTCGGCGCGGAGAACATCGTTGAAGCCATGTTCCCCAATGTCGGCACATCCGATTACGCTCCCTATGTCACAAAGATGGATCCAACCAAAGCTGACGGCGTATTTGCGGCGATGTGGGGTGCTGATTCATCACGTATCGTTCAGCAATATGTCGAATATGGCTTGAGCAAGAAAATGCCGCTCTTCGGAATTGCTTCGTTTACCAGCGAAGAAGTGCTCGGCGCGATGCCGCCGCAGGCTGAAGGAATATACAGCGCGTACACCTATTGCGGCTCGCTGGATACGCCCGAGAACAAGAAGTTCGTGCAAGCCTATCAGGCGAAATATAACGCGCTGCCTGGGTCCTATCAATATATGGGCTATATGGCCGCCAAAATGGTGATCCAGGCCCTGAAGGACATCAACGGCAAGGCGGAAGACAAGCAAGCCTTCATCAACGCGTTGGCCAAGGTCCAGGTCAATGGCCCCATGGGTCTGGCGAGCTTTGACGCCAATCGCGGCATGATCGGCGATTTCTATACTTTGAAAGTGGAGAAAGGGGCCGACGGCAAGCTGTTCAATCGCTGCGGCGATCGTCAGGCCCAGGTGAAGGACCCTTACGAGGCGTTTCCTTGATCGCGTCACCAGTTTCATGACGCCAAACCGGTGACTGTGATGAAAAACAGCTCAAGCACTGCGCCTGCGTGGGGCTTGAGCGGTTGATCAAGTGAATACTTGCAAGGTGTATGCGAATGAATTTCTGGGTGCTTCAAACTTTGAACGGCATTTCATTTGGAATGCTGCTCTTTCTCCTGGCGTCCGGACTTTCACTGATCTACGGCCTGATGAAAATCCTGAATCTGGCGCACGGCTCTTTTTATCTGTTGGGTGGTTATGCCGGGCTTGTCGTGGTGCAGAAGACCGGCAGCTTTCTGCTGGCAGTTGCTGCTGCAACGTTCGCGATTGTCCTGATCGGCGTGTTGATGGAGCGTTTTCTGCTGCGTCGCTTGCATCTTCAGGAAATGCCTCAGACGCTGCTGACATTCGGCTTCCTCTTTATCTTTTCCGATCTTGCCATGCTGATCTGGGGATCAAATCCGGAGACCGTGCCGAAGCCTGAAATGTTCAGTCAGTCGATCGAGATCGCTGGCTTTTTTTATCCATCCTACCGGCTGTTCATCATCGGCTTTGGCCTCGCGGTTGCACTGGTGCTGTGGTGGATTCAGGACGGCACACGCGTTGGCGCGATGATCCGCGCCGGCGTTGATAACGAAGAAATTGCGCGAGCTCTGGGCATCAATGTTTCGCTGTTGTTCACACTGGTATTTGCGCTTGGGGCGTTTCTGGCTGCGCTGGGCGGAGTGATGGGTGGGCCTATCATGGGCGTTTATCCCGGCGCCGATTTTGAAGTGTTGCTGCTGGGATTTGTGGTGGTCATCATCGGCGGCCTGGGAAGTCTCAAAGGCGCGTTGATCGGCGGGTTGATTGTTGGCCTGCTCGACAATTTCGGCAAAGTATTTTTCCCCGAGTTTGCACTCTTTACAATATTTGCGCCCATGGCATTGATCCTTGCAGTGCGGCCAACCGGCCTGTTCGGGCGGGAATGAGGCGGCGCTGATGACTGGAACCTCATATTCCCGCTGGATTGGATTGGCCTTCGCTGCAGGGCTGTTCGTGCTGCTGGTCCTGCCGAAAATACTTGCGCCCTATTATCTCGGGCTGGCCGTGAAGATGATGATTTTTGCTCTGTTTGCGATGAGCCTTGATCTGTTGATCGGCTTTACAGGCATGGCGTCGCTTGGGCATGCCGCTTATTTCGGCCTGTCCGCCTATGCCACCGGCCTGCTGGCCTTGAAACTGGGCTGGAATGTCTGGCTTGCCTTGCCTGCTGGGCTTATCATGAGCGGGCTGGCTGCTGTGCTTTTTGGTCTGCTAGCCCTTCGCACGCGTGGTAGTTACTTCTTGATGATCACGCTGGCTTTGTCGCAACTGATGTGGGGCATCGCGTTTGGCTGGCGTTCGCTCACAGGCGGCGATGACGGGCTTCCAAGTGTGCCGCGGCCCGATCTGGGTATCGGCATATCCATGGCCGATGGCGCCAATTTTTATTATTTCGTTCTGCTCATCGCAGCGATAGCGACATTTTTGATGGTGCGTATCGTCTCCTCACCGTTCGGTTATGCTCTGCGGGGCATTCGTGAGAGCGAAACACGCATGCTCGCTCTTGGATATAATGTCTGGCTCTATAAATTTGCGATCTTTATCATAGCGGCGCTTTTCGCCGGGCTCGCTGGCATTCTTTATGTCTACTACAACCGCTTTGTCAGCCCGGATTATATCCACGTGGCCCGTTCTGCCGAAGTGCTGCTGATGGTCATACTTGGCGGGGCAGGCACCTTGATAGGTCCTGCTTTCGGGGCGGCCCTGATCGTTTTCTTCGAAAATCTTATCAGTGCCTACACGGAACGATGGGTAATGCTGATGGGATTCGTCTACCTGATCGTCGCCCTGTTCGCGCCCAACGGCATTGCCGGATTAATTCGGGATTACCGCAAAAAGAGGGCAAGTTCATGAGTGCGCTTGTCGCGGAAGCCGTATCGAAAAACTTTGGCGGCGTGCAGGCGCTTTCAAATGTTTCATTTGCTGTGGAGCAAGGTGAACGGCATCTCATCATCGGGCCCAATGGCGCAGGCAAGACAACGATGTTCAACATGTTGTCAGGCGCATTTCCTGTTTCCAGCGGACGAGTCACGCTGTTTGGGCAGGACATTACCAATATACCCGCCAATGCCAGGGCGCGTCTGGGTCTTGCTCGTACGTTCCAGATCACAAATCTCTTCCCCCGCCTGACGGCTACGGAGAATATAGTGCTTGCGTTGCAGGCGCAGAGCAAAAGCGCATTTTCGATGTTTTCACGCATGCGAGGAGATAAAGACCTTTTCGCGCGCGCTGGCGCATTACTTGACGAATGGGGCTTGAGCGAGATTGCAGATAAGGCCGCCAGAGAAATATCTTATGGGCAACAACGGCAGGTCGACCTGATACTGGCGATGGCGAGTAATCCCAAGGTCTTGTTGCTCGATGAGCCGATGGCAGGTTTATCTGCGGCGGAAGTCGTGCGTGCTGTTGGCATGGTGCATAGCCTTCCAAAAGACATGACGGTCCTCATGATTGAACACGATATGGACGTGGCGTTTGATCTGGCTGACCGGATCACCGTCATGCATCAGGGCGGCGTCATCGCCGAGGGCACTACGGATGAAATTCGCAATCATCCAAAGGTAACCGAAATCTATCTTGGGGCGGACTAACGCCATGCTGAACATCCAGGACGTCCATACCTATTATGGCGAAAGCTATATCCTGCAGGGTGTCTCGCTTGAAGTGAAACCGGGGCAGGTGGTTGCCTTGCTCGGCCGCAATGGCGTCGGCAAGTCGACGCTGGCACGCTCTATCATGGGGCTAACACCGGCCCGAAGCGGCCGTATCGTTTTTAAGGATCAGGATATAACCCGCATGCCCGCGCATTTGATCGCGCGGGCCGGCGTCGGTTATGTTCCGCAGGGACGGCAGGTTTTCAAATCTTTGACCATTCGTGAAAATCTGCAGGTGACGGCGCGGGGCGAGGGGCAATGGAGCTTCGACAAAGTGCTGCAATTGTTTCCCAATCTGGGCAGCCGCATCCGCAGCCTTGCGGGAAAGTTAAGTGGCGGTGAACAACAGATGCTTGCTGCCGGACGCGCCCTCGTGGGCAATCCAGGCCTGCTTCTCATGGATGAGCCGACAGAAGGCCTTGCGCCGTTGATTGTGCGGGAGCTTGGGCGCACCATCGAGTCGTTGAAGCAGGCAGGAACATCCATTCTGCTGATCGAACAACAACTCAACTTCGCCTTGAGATATGCAGATATCGTGTTCATCATGAACAAGGGGGCGATTGTTCATTCCTGCACGCCTGCAGAACTGGCGGCGGATAGTGCAACAAAAGCAAAGTATCTTGGCGTGTAAACCGCTCGTCATCAAGTGAGGGAGTTGCGGACATGAGTACGATAAAAGATCCCGAAAATATTGCGGTTATCGTTACGGGTGGCGCGCGGGGACTTGGGCGCGCCATGACGTTGTCACTGTTGCGCCACGGTATGCGCGTCGGCGTCGCTGACTTGCCCGTTAGCGCTGCGGAAATTGCCGAACTGAAAGAGCTTGCAGCAAAGGAAAATCTGAGCGGCAATCTGTTGACGCTGGACTGCGATGTTACAAATCCGGACCAATGCGGCAACGCTGTGAACAAGATGATCGCACATTTTGGCGCGGTACATGGCCTGGTCAACAATGCCGGTCTTGGCATGCAGAACATCGGCAACGTTCTTGTGGGACAACGCAAACGCTTTTATGAGGTGGATGCTTTTGCCTGGAAGCAATCTATCGATGTCAACGTAAACGGTCCCTTCCTGATGGCCAAAGCAATTGCGCCTGTGTTGGAGAAACAGGGGTGGGGCCGTATCGTCAATATTGTCACGAGCTATTACACGATGATGATGGATGGCTTCTCGCCCTATGGGCCCTCAAAGGCGGCGCTGGAATCGGCAACAGTCATTTGGTCCAAGGATCTGGCCAACACAGGTGTGACCGTCAACGCCTTGTTGCCGGGGGGCGCGGCCAACACGCGCATGATCCCCATCACCGAAGCCGTAGATCGCTCGACGCTCGTACAGCCCGAGGCAATGATGGCGCCAATCGCGTGGCTCATGTCGGCGCGATCAAATGGCGTTACCGGGCGGCGAATTATCGCATCAGAATGGAGCGCGGAACGGCTTGCGACAACTCCATCAGAAGCCGTCGGAAATCCCGCAGGCTGGTCTTGAGACCAGAGCGCTGAATTGTTTAATCGTAACCTCAAGCAAGCAAAGTGAGACAGCACCATGGCCGAATCCAGCACCGTTACCGTCAGCATCGAAAACGCTATCGCCACCGTCACGCTCAACCGACCGCACAAACGTAACGCCATGAGCCCTACGCTTCACGTGGAAATGGCGGAGGTACTTGAAAAGCTGCGTTACGAGCCAACCTCCCGCGTGGTTGTTATCACCGGGGCCGGTGAATCTTTTTGCGCCGGCATGGACCTGAAACAGTTTTTCATGGAGTTGGAGAATAATCCGCCGGAATTCGACCGTATATATAGAATCGCGACTGAATGGCGTTATCGTACATTGCGATATTATCCAAAGCCGACGATCGCCATGGTGAATGGCTATTGTTTTGGCGGCGCCTTCTCGATTGTCGAGGGTTGTGACCTTGCCTTCGCTGCGAAAGAAGCAACTTTCGGCTTGTCTGAAATCAATTTCAAACATTATCCCGGCGGCAGCGTGAGTAAATCAATGGCCAATCTGCTTCGCCCTCGCGACGCCCTGTTCTACGCGATGACAGGCCGCCCCTTCAAAGGCGACCGCGCCAAGGAAATCGGCTTCATCAATGAAGCCTATCCGCTGGCTGATCTCAAACGCGAAGTGATGGAGCTTGCGAGCGAAATTGCCACCAAGGATCCCGATGCGCTGGCGGCATGCAAGGACGGCTACAAATTTTCGCTGGAAATGAGTTCGGAAGCGGCGATGAATTATTCGGCTGCGAAGTCGGATCAATTGACCCTGAGGCAAAAAGGCTCTTGGCGCAGTGAAGGTATCGGCGATTTCCTGCAGGGCAAATATCGGCCTGGCCTCGGCGGTCACGAAAAAGCAGGCGGCTGATTGTCAATGCGCCAGACAAGGGCGAAACGGCCATATGAGGCCGTTTCGCAAGTGCGCTATTTCCCCTGATTGACAGCATGGGGAAATGATAGGAACCTATGTAAAATTTCCAGCAAAAATGTGCGCGCTGGAGTCAAGGGAGAGAGACATTGGCTGAGAACGCGGTGATCGACCTGCGCGGCAGCAAGATCAACATCTGGCGAGCGGGCAAGGGCGAAACTGTTCTGTTTCTGCATGGATTGCAGGGACGCAATGATCACGAGCCAGGCCTTGAAGAGCTTGCCAAGAGTTTTGAAGTGATTGCTCCCGACCATCCTGGTTTTGGCCGCTCGGAAAGTGTCGATGGCGTTGACGATATCAAGGATCTCTCGCTGTTCTATCTTGATTTGCTGGATGCCCTGAAGCTCGATCGGGTGCATGTAGTGGGCCAGTGCATCGGTGGCTGGCTCGCGCTCGAGTTGGCCATTTATGCCGGGCAAAAATTCAAGTCGCTCTCTCTGGTCAACAGCGCCGGCATTCGCGTCAAGGATGTTCCGCGTGGCGATCTTTTCGTTTGCTCGGAAGAAGACATGGTCAGAATGCTTTTTGCCGGCAATGGCGGCGCCGAATGGATGAAAAGTATCCGGGGCGCAGGCGAGCTTGAAGATATTTATGAGCGCAATCGTGCAGCGGCTGCGAAATACTCGTGGTCACCGCGGTTGTGTAACCCTAAGCTTGATCGCTGGCTGCATCGTGTCAATGCGCCTGTTCATATCGTCTGGGGCGAGCAAAATCGTGTACTTCCCCCCGCCTATGGCGAGGCGTTGAAGAAGCTTATCCCGGGCGCATCGCATGCTACGATCGCCAATTGCGCCCATCTGGCGCATATTGAACAACCGCAGAAATTTGCCCAGGAAATCTCACAATTCATCCGGAGGACAGGCACATGAAAGTCTTCACGTTTCATCTCATGCCCTATGCCAGTCTGGACATGAACTTCATGGAAAAGTACCGGGCTGCCTGGGTCGTGCTGCCCAACACCTATTATGATCCGAAGATCGGTCACGAACTTTATAATCGCTACCTGGATGAACTGGAGCTGGCGGCGGAGCTGGGCTTTGATGGCATTTCGGTCAACGAGCATCATCAAAATGCTTACGGTCTGATGCCATCACCGGTCGTGACCGCGGCTGCGCTAGCGCGCAGAACCAAGACGGCCAAGCTCGCCATTCTGGGCAATGCATTCGGCCTGCGCGAGCATCCGCTCAATCTGGCCGAAGAGCATTCGATGATCGATAATATCACTGGTGGCCGGCTGATTTCCGGCATGGTGCGCGGCATTGGCGCGGAGTATTTTTCGACCGGCAACAATCCTGCGTTCTCGCACGCCCGCTTTCAGGAAGCGCATGATCTGGTTGTACAGGCATGGACGAGGCCGGGTCCGTTCTCGTTTGAAGGCAAGTTCTATCATTTCGAATATGTGAACACTTGGCCCCGGCCCTACCAACAGCCGCATCCTCCGATATGGGCGCCTTCGACCGGTTCGACAGAAACGATTGAATGGGCGGCACATCCCTCGCGCAAATATACATATTTGCAAGCCTATAGCCCGACGCAATCGGTGATGCGGTTCTTGAACTATTATCGCGAATGCGCTGAAAGCATGTATGGCTATACGGCGAGTTCCGATCAGATCGGATGGTCAACACCTGTTTATATATCAGATACCGATCAGAAGGCGCGTGACGAAGCCAAGCCGCACATTGAAGTCTTGTTTAACCGGCTTTTGCGTCTTCCTTTCGAAATGCTTTTCCCCCCAGGCTACCTTTCGCAGAAATCGCTCGCCAATATGCGCAGCCACAAGCGTTCTGTCAGCGGCCAGGAACACACTATCGATAGTCTTATCGATCAGGGTATCATTGTCTGCGGTAGCCCGGATACGGTTCGCAAACAATTCACCGAGACACATCGTTTGCTGGGCTTCCAGAATCTCCTCTGCCTCATGCAATTTGGCACGCTTCCGCGCGATTTGACCGAGCGGAATATCCGCCTGTTTGCCAGCGAGGTTCTACCTGCGCTGCAGGGACTGACGGACAAGCAATATGCAGGTATGCAAACGAAGGCGGCGGAATAATCGTTTCCTTGTGCGCCTCCGCGACATCGCAGGCAAAAAAATAGATGCTGACGGCGTTGGTTAGAGTCTGACAATTAAGGGAGGGTAAGTCGTGCTCAAGCAATTGAAGTTCAACGGCGAGGTGGTTGTGGTCACCGGGGCGGGGACGGGGATTGGCCGTTCGACTGCGGAGGCTGTTGCCGAACTTGGCGCGACTGTTGTGCTTGTCGCGCGAAGGCAGCATACGCTGGATGAAGTGAAGGAAGGCATCGAAAAGGCGGGCGGCAAGGCGGAGACTTTTGCCGCCGATGTTTCAAAAGAAAGCGATGTCATCAAGCTCAGGGAGTTTGTTGAGGGCAAGTGGGGGCGCGCCAAGGCCATCGTCAATAACGCTGGCAACAACTTCATCAAACCCCTTACCGAACTGACGACTGATAAATGGCGCGAATTGATGGCTGTGGATATCGACAGTGTCTATTTCATGTGCCGTGAATTTATTCCGCTTTTGTTGAAATCAGACAAACCCTCGATCCTCAATGTGGCTTCGACATTCGCGCACATAGGCAATCCTCATATGCCCGTTTATTGCGCGGCGAAGGGTGCGGTCGTGTCATTGTCGCGGCAGCTGGCTGTCGACTACGGTATTCAGGGCCTACGTGTGAATTCAATCTGTCCCGGGCCGACACTTTCACCGCGTGTAAAAGGTTATTTCGATTCCGGCAGCACGGACCCTTCTCATACTCTGCAAAAAGTCATGCTCGGGCGTTTCGGGGAATGCGATGAAATTGGAAATGCAGCGGCCTTTCTTGTCTCTGATGCGGCGAGCTTCATCCATGGTGCGTCAATCCTGGTCGATGGCGGCCAGACGATCAACTGACAGGCTGGCGTAATGACCGAAGTGCTCAAAGGCGTGCGGGTCGTCGAACTCAGCACGATGATCACTGCATCACTCGCGGGAATGATGCTGGCTGATCTGGGCGCGGAAGTCATCAAGATCGAAAATCCGCAGGGCGGCGATCCCTTTCGCAGTTTTCGTGGCGGACAATACAGTCCCCATTTTGCTGCTTATAATCGCGGCAAGCGCGGGGTCGCGCTGGATTTGAGAAAGCCTGAGGGGCTCGAGGCGCTCAAGAAGCTGCTCGGGCGAGCGGATATTCTGATCGAGAATTTTCGGACCGGTGTGATGGATAGGCTTGGGCTTGCCGATGATGCGTTGAAAGCGCTCAACCCGCGCCTCATTCACTGCTCCATTACGGGTTTTGGAACGTCGGGCCCCTATAGCGCCCGGCCTGCTTATGACAGTGTTGGACTCGCACTCAGCGGTATATCCAGCCTGTTGCTGGATCCGGAAAATCCGCAGACCTGCGGGCCGACGATTCCTGACAATGCTACGGGCATGTTTGCGTGCTATGGCATTCTTGGCGCACTGTATGAACGCGAAAAGACGGGACGCGGACGGCGGGTCGAACTCAACATGATGGAAGCGGCCATCTCGTTCATGCCCGATCCCTTTGCCAACCATACGCTCTTGGGGATCAAGAATGATCCGATAACCCGGGTTGCAAGCTCCCACTCATTTGCTTTCCGTTGTGCAGACGCCAAATTGCTGGCTGTGCATCTCTCCTCGCAAACGAAATTTTGGGAAGGCATGTTGATTGCGATTGGTCGTATGGACATCGCCAGCAACGAACGATTCAAGACACGCGATCTGCGGATCAACAATTTCCTCGAACTTACGCGCGTGCTGGCAGATGTTTTTGTAACAAAGCCCCGTTCCGAGTGGATGCCTCTGCTTGAGGCGCAAGATGTTCCCTACGCTCCTATTCACAATATTCCCGAAGTGATTGATGATCCGCAGGTCAAGCATCTGGAAGCGTTTCGTACCTTGCATCATCCCACGATGGGCGAGCAACTTACAATTCGCCGCCCTGTGCGGATTGATGGCGGCCATGACGGTTCGTACATTGCAGCGCCGACATTGGGGCAAGACACGGTGAGTGTTCTGAATGAATTGGGTTACGGCGAAGCTGATTTTAAAAGGCTGCGCGCGGCCTCGGTAATTTGAACAACACGAACGGCTGGATATTCGGGCGGAACTGCGAACGAGGCATTGGTATGGATCTGGAACTTCCCGAAGACTTGCGGATGCTCAAGAAGACAGTCGCGGATTTTGTCGATCGCGAGCTGATCCCCATCGAGAGAACCTCGATGGACGGGCCCAACATGAAGCCCGAAATTCGTGCGCAACTTGAAAAAAAGGCCAGGGATATTGGCCTGTGGCATCTTGAAGTGCCTGTGGAATATGGCGGACAGGGCTTGAGCTTGCTCGGGATGGTCGTCGTATGGGAGGAGATGGCGCGGACAATCGCAATGCCGCCGCGTGGTCCATTCGTATTTGGACCGGATTTGCGGCCGATCCTGTTTACGCTCTCTGACGCACAGAAAGACAAGTATCTCTACCCTGTCTTGCGTGGTGAGAAAGTGACGGCCTTTGCGCAATCGGAACCCGATGCCGGATCCGATCCCGGTTCAATGCGCACCACGGCTGTGCGCAAAGGCGACAAGTACATCATCAATGGTTACAAGCGCTGGATCACGAACGCGGGAAGCGCCGATTTCTTTCAGCTTGTGGCGGCGACAGATCGGGCTAAGGGAAGCCGTGGTGGCCTCAGCATGTTTCTCGTGGACGCGAAGGCGCCAGGCATTACGTTGACCGGTCGTATCGAGACCATGATGGGCGACGCACCCTATGAAATCGCCTTTGATAACGTGGAAGTGCCCGCCGAAAATTTGATAGGAAAAGAGGGCGACGGGATGAAGGCGGCCCAGTCGTGGATAACCAGCGGGCGGCTTTACCAGGCCTGCAGGGGGCTTGGTGTCGCCAAGCGGTGTCTCGATATGGCGGCAACTTACGCCAAGCAACGTGTCACATTCGGGTCGCCGCTCGCCGACAGGCAGGCCGTGCAATTCACGCTCGCCGACAGTTATATGGAACATCATATGACTCAATTGATGGTCTATCAGCTGGCCGCACGGACGGATGCTGGAACGGCCGCGCGGCATGAAAGCTATATGGCGAAGATAGCCGGCACAGAGCTCGGTTTCCGTGTCGCGGATCGCTGCATGCAAATCCACGGTGGCATGGGGCTCGCGAACGAGATGCCGATTGCGAAAATGTGGCGCGATGCCCGCAGTTTCATGATCACTGAAGGACCGGTTGAGTTGATGCGCTGGGTATTGGCACGCGATATCCTTCGAAATTACTGATGGGGCTGAAAGCTCGTTCAGGAGAGCGGTCATGAAATTCGGCGTTTTTGACTATATCGAAAAAGGCGATGAGCCGATCCATCGCACATATAACAAGCGGATGGACCTGCTTCGGGCGCTCGAAGCCGCCAGTTTTTATGGATATCATCTATCTGAACACCATGCGACGCCGTTATCGACGACGCCGTCACCCAGCATATTTCTTGCTGCAGCCGCACGCGAAACAAAAAAGATACGTTTGGGAACACTGTTGACCCTGTTGCCGCTTTATCACCCGATGCGGTTGCTAGAAGAATTGTGCATGCTGGATCATCTGAGTGACGGGCGGCTGGATGTCGGTGTTGGCAAGGGCATTTCACCGTTCGAGTTTGATGCCTATAGCGACGACATCGCAAATGCTGCTGAGGCGTTTGAGCATAGCTTCAATATTCTGCATCAGGGATTTACCCGCGATCGTGTGGATTACGTGTCGCCTCGCTATACTTTCAAGGATGTGCCGATCATCATTCCCCCGCTGCAAAGGCCGCATCCGCCATTCTGGTACGGGCTGCGCGGGGGGTACGGGCCGGAATTCGCCGCCCGGCATGGAATGAATGGCGTGACGCTTGGCCCGGATGATCGTGTTGAGCAAATCATTGCTGATTTCCGTGCAAAATGGGAGCTGCATGCCGGCCAGCGTGCTGCCTTCGGCTCGCCTGTCAAGTCGCCCTTCATTGGCATCATGCGATCAATGTTCATTGCAGATACCGACGCGGAGGCGGACCGGATAGCGCGTGTAGCCCACGAAAAGTGGTTTGAAAATCTCGCCTGGTTATGGAAAGTGCGTGACGCCATGCCGCCGATCTCCATTGCGCCGAATTTCGAACAGGCCAAAGCCAGCGGTACGCTGGTCGTCGGCTCGCCGGCTACCGTAAAGCGTTTATTCAAGGCGCAAGCTATGCGCTTTGGCCACAATTACCTTGTTCTGCTCCTGGCCTTTGGATCGCTGACACATCAGGAACAGATGCGCTCGCTCGAGCTTTTCCGCACGGAAGTCATGCCGGAACTCGCGGACTTGAATGAGCCGACAATGCTGGCGGCTGCGAAATAGATATGCCGGATTACAATTGACTCCAGCCCGGACAGGCATAAACTCGCTTAAGAGGCCTTGGGAACAGAGGCTAGGATACACTGTAAAAATAGTCAGTGGAGGGAACATGCAAACCATGAATTCAAATCGCTTGCGGATAATATTCGCCGCTGCCAGTCTTGTGTTCACGACCGTGTTGTCGCAAGCGCAGGAGCCGATTAAGATCGGGGTCGCCATGCCGACCGGTGGTCAGAATGGCGAATATGTAAAACGCAGCTTTGTGGCGCCAACAGAATTCGCTGCGCGCGAGATAAACGCAGCCGGCGGCATACTCGGCCGACAGGTCAAGGTCACTGTTGAGGATACGCGCTTTGATGGCGCGGGGGCTGTCGCCGCTCTTACCAAGCTCATCAATGTTGACAAGATCATGGCTGTGTTCACTGCCTTCACGCCGTTGACCCTGCCGCAATTACCCGTTGCCGAAGAAAACAAGGTCATCGTCGTCGCCGGTGCTATGGAGCACCCGGATCTGACCAAGAGCCGGTGGGCAGTACGTATGACGCCGACAGCCGAAAAGGCTGGGCCGGTTATAGCGGATGCCGCCAACAAGCTTGGGATGAAGACAGCCGTTATTCTGAGCGAGGAAAACGAAGCTATCCGTATTTCCGTGCGATCATTTGCTGCTGCCTTTGAAAAGCTGGGCGGCAAGATTGTGGGCGATGAGACTTTCAAGACGCAGGATACCGAAATGCGCGGGCAGCTGACCAAGTTGCGTGCTGCTCGCCCTGATGCGATCTATGTGATCGCCTCGCAAGGCCGCATCATGGGGTTGGCGCTGAAACAAATCAGCGAGGCGCAACTTCGTCAGAAGCATATTTTCTCCAACCATCTCGTTGAAGATCGTGAAATCAAGGCGATTGGCGGCGGAATTTCGGAGGGTGTGATTTATACGACTCTGAATATAGATCCAGCGTTTGCTGCGCGTTTCAAAGCCGGTATGGGCTATGATCCAGACGCCAATGCAGCGAAAAATTATGATGCAACGATGCTGCTGTTTGAGGCCATAAAGCGTGCCGGGACAGACGATTCAACCAAAGTCCGGGATACCATCTACAGCTTTGGTCCTTACAAGGGCACAGTTGGTGATTTCAAGTTCGAGGGCAGCGGCGAACCGATCATCGCGCCAATTCTCAAGGTTATCAAGGGCGGCGAATTCGTCGATTATAAGCCCTGATCCGGTGCGTTGGCGTCCGCTCCGTGCGGACGCCACGAGGCTTCTGCGGGTTGCTGTCACTGGCAGTCCGAACGATACGCTTATTTGAAGAACCGCAGTAACCATGCTTCTCCTCCAATTGTTCATCGACGGTATGGCATCCGGGGCGCTCTATGCGCTCACTGCTGTTGGGTTTGCCATAATTTATAATGGCACGCGCATTCTGCATATGGCGCATGGCGCTGTTTTTACCGCGGGTGGATATGCGCTCTACATCGCGGTCAAGTTGCTGAATCTTCCAATCGCGGTTGCCGTCGTTGTGGCTTTGGCTTCTGCTGCTGCCTTTGGAGTGTTGATCGATCTTCTGGTCTACCGACCATTACGTGCGCGCAAGAGTAGCGAGGCTGCCCTGTTCATCGGATCGATTGGCGCCCTGACACTCTGCCAGGCCGTGTTTGCCCTGATCTTTACGACCGATACCTTGTATCTCAGGCAGGGGCCTCTTCCGATCTATGATTTTGGCGAAATCAGCATAACGATCATGCATATAATTGCAGCCGGGATCGTGATCGTGGTGTTCCCGATTCTGCATCTGTTTTTAACGCTTACAAAATATGGGCGCGCCATTCGGGCGCTGGCGGATAATCCAAAGCTGTCTGTAGTGCGCGGAGTGAACGTCGAGCGGCTATATATGTTGATCTTTGCAATTGGATCCCTGCTTGCAGGCTTTGCCGTGTCGCTGATCGCCTATGATCTGGGTGTGCGGCCGGAAATGGGCTTTCCAGTCATGTTTGTGTCGCTGGTCGCAGTCATTGTTGGTGGTGTGGGCTATCTGCCGGGAGCCGCTGCGGGTGCGTTCTTGCTGGGCCTGCTGCAAAACCTTTCGCTTTGGCAATTATCTGGCCGCTGGCAGGATGTGGTTGTCTTTGGCGCTTTGCTGATCTTCCTTATCTTCCGTCCGGCCGGGCTGTTCGGCCACATGCTTTCGACGCGACGCGTCTAGGGAGAGGCTGCGCCCGTGGAATATTTCCAACACCTTCTTATCATGGTCTTGATCTATGCCTGCCTGACGGTTTCGCTCGATCTCAATATTGGGCATGCGGGAATCCTCAGTTTCGGGCATGCCTCCTTTTACGGGATCGGCGCCTATACGACCGCAATTCTTACAGTGTATGCCGGGTTGGACTGGTTCTCGGCAATGGTGCTGGCGTTTGCAACGGGTGCCATAATCGCCGCGCTGATCGGCTTGCCCACGCTTCGTCTCGGTGGTGATTATTTCATATTGGCCTTGTTCGGCTTTTCGCTAATTGTGACCAGTCTGATCATCAACATGGAATGGCTCACCAATGGCCCCTTCGGCATACGCGGGGTTCCACGCCCTTCAATAGGGCCCTATCAGGTGCAGAGCGGCTACGGCATGCTCGGATTCATCGCGATCATGACAGCGTTCATCTTCTTTGTTCATTGGCGGTTTGCTTCATCGCCCATGAAAGCGGCGCTGCATGCTGTCCGTGATGACGAATCTGTCGCCATGTCCCTTGGCATAAATGTGGTGCGCACCAAAATCACAGTTTTTGCACTCGGTGGCGGATTTGCCGCTCTCTGCGGCGCGATGGGCGCGTTTTATTTCCGGTTTGTTTCGGCCGATAGTTACGGGCTGCAGACAATCATCCTGCTATGGGCGATGTTGTTCGTTGGGGGAAATTGCTCGTTGCTGGGAGCTTTTGTTGGTCCGGCGGTGCTAATGCTATTTCCCGAGATGTTCAGATTCATCGGTGGCCAGGGTTGGGATATCGGGCATATTCAGGAAGCGTTATATGGACTGTTGCTAATTCTGTTGATGATGTTCAGGCCACAAGGGCTGGTCGGCAACAAGGTTGGGCTGCGCACATGACAGCGGTCCTTGACGTCAAAGGCATTTCAAAACGCTTTGGTGGACTGGCCGCCGTCGATAATGCTTCGTTCACTGTTGAAGAACATACGATCACAAGTCTCATAGGTCCCAATGGTGCGGGCAAAACGACAGCCTTCAATATTGTCTCAGGCTTTTTGAAGCCTGACTTTGGGAAAGTCACATTTGCGGGGCAATCGATAGAGCATCTGGAGCCTCACGACATCTACCGGCTGGGCATGGCGCGTACGTTTCAGGATCCCCGGGTCTTTCAGGAAATGAGCGTACTGGACAATGTTATGGTTGGCGTACGGCAGAAGGGTGAAACGCCTTTCTGGGCGATTGTACGTGGCGCAGAGGTCAACTCACAATGGAAAGCCGCGCGGGAACGCGCTGAAAAGATTCTCGAAAGCGTTGGTTTGCTGGCGCGTGCAAACGAAGCGGCAAGTGCGCTGTCTTTTGGCGAGCAACGCTTTCTGAGCATCGCGCGCGCGCTTGTTGGCGAACCTCGCATCGTTCTTCTTGATGAGCCGACGGTCGGTCTTGATCGCGGTACTTTCGGCCAGCTTGTCGAATTGATGAAGAACCTCGTCTCGAAAGAAAGAAAGACGATATTACTGATCGAACACAATATGGATGTGGTCATGTCCATATCCGATAAAGTTGTCCTGATGATGCAAGGAACCACAGTGGCCAGCGGCACGCCGGCGGAAGTGCGGAGCCATCGCAGCATGGTCGAAGCTTATCTCGGGAAGCGTCATGTTGCTGCAAGTCAATAATTTACACGCCGGCTACGGCGCCAAGCAGGTCATCCACGGCGTTGATATCAACGTCCGCGAGCGCGAGATAGTTGCCGTCCTTGGACACAATGGCGCGGGTAAATCGACCTTGATGAGTGCAATTTTCGGCGCGATTCCTGTCGTGTCAGGGTCTGTTTTCTTTGCGGGCGCCGATATCACTTATAGCGCCCCTTCCGACAAAGTTAATGCCGGACTGGGTTATTCTCCACAAGGCGGAGAGTCATTTCGCAGCCTGAGCGTGATCGATAATCTTACGCTTGGCGGGTTTGCGCTGAAGGATCAGAGCCAGATCCCCGGCCGCATCAAACAAGTGCAGGAACTGTTCCCTGCACTCTACGAACGGCGTAACTCACGGGCTGGATCGCTGTCGGGGGGTGAGAGGCAGATGCTGTCGCTTGGTGCGCTGTTGATCGCAGCGCCGCGATTGATCATCCTGGACGAGCCGTCCGGCGGCTTATCGCCAATCATGGTCGACAAGATGTACGAGGCGATCGAGAATGTTGCGAAAACCTTGAATGCTTCGGTTCTCCTGGTCGAGCAGGAGGCGCATCATGCTCTGGAGATCGCCGATCGCGCCTATGTGCTGGGCAATGGACGCGTCACGTTTGAGGGGCCTGCCAAAGAGCTCGCGGAATCTGACAAGCTGAGCAATTTGTTGCTGGGGTTCTAGGCGCGGATCAACTCGTTCCAAGGGGATCTTCATGATCTATGACGATTTTGGAAAACCGGGCTGGCCGCGCGAAACCTTCGTGGAGTGGCGCTATCCGGCAGCTGATCTATGGGACCCGGCGACGCGCGTCCTTTGCCCCGGCGCGCCAGAGCATTCACTTACGCTTGATCTGCCTGTGTTTACACGGTCGCATTACAACCACGTCAAGGCGCTGGCGAGCACAAGCCGGCAATTCGATTTGACCGGGAGCAAGGGTTTCACCGTGCGCGCTGAAATTGCAGTCGAGACATTC
>CAMDKB010000011.1 GCA_945901195.1 Rhizobium sp. Q54 | reverse complement strand
ACGCTGCATCGTTACGTGCTGCTTTACAACCAGCAGCTTCCGCAATCAGCCTTGGGCAGCAAGACACCCTTGCAGGCCATGAAGGACTGGCATAGCCTGAAGCCGGAGTTGTTCAGAAAACAGCCATATCACCTACCGGGATGTGACAGATAGCAAAGACAAATCCGCGTTTTATTCTTACTGGAGAGACCAATGAAGAAAGCTTTTGGCGTTGCCGCACTTCTCGCTTGTGGTTTGTCACTCTCTGCCTGTTATAGCCCCGGCGATCGTGCTGCGGGCGGAGCGGTCCTCGGTGGCGCTTCTGGCGCCTTGATCGGCGCTGCCGCCACGGGAAGGCCTGCAGGCGCTCTTGCTGGTGCAGCCATAGGCGCGGCGGGCGGAGCGATTGTGGGCGCTGCTACGGCGCCGGGTCCCGCGCCCGGTTGCGCAGAATGGGGCTATGATCCCTACGGCAATCCCGTGTGTTTGGCCGCGTACTGAACTGATCGAATAACCAGTTCACGTGCAAAATCGTCCCGGCCTTTTGGCCGGGCTTTTTGTTTGCGTCGAATATTGTATCTATAGGGAATGAATGCATCCCCCGCCGACACCGCAGTCTCCGAATTTGTCATGTCGCCCAATCAGGGCGAGCGTCCGCAAGGCGCGTGCATCAATACTTTGCTGCTTCACTATACGGGGCTTCGGGAAGATAAGTTGAATGAATGGATTTCTGATCCGTTTGGTGAAGCCCTGCGCTGGCTGATTAATCCGCAAGCGGAAGTTTCGAGCCATTATATTGTGGATCTGGATGGTCGAATTGTTCAGTTGGTTCCAGAGGCGCGCCGTGCGTGGCATGCGGGCCGCGGATCCTGGAAAGATTGCAATGACATCAATTCCTGTTCCATCGGGATCGAGATTGTAAATACAGGTCATACCGGCGGCTTGCCCGCTTATCCCAAGCATCAGATCGCAAGTGTCATTACACTGTGCAAGGACATTGTCGCACGGCGAGGCATCGCTGCCGAAAGAGTGCTCGCGCATTCGGATATTGCGCCGGCGCGCAAGGCTGACCCAGGCGAGCATTTTCCATGGAATGATCTTTTTCATGCCGGTGTCGGGCATTGGGTGCAGCCCGTTGCGATCACCCAAGGCGCCAGAATGACGCAAGGTGATTGCGGCGAAAGCGTTTCCAGTCTGCAAATGCAATTGGCGCGTTACGGATATGGCATAGCGATCACCGGCTCATATGACGAGCCGACCCTGCAATGTGTGCGGGCATTCCAGCGTCATTTCCGTCCAGATTGTGTCGATGGAATCGCGGATATCTCCACACAGGCGACACTCGACAGTCTGCTGGCTTCTTTGCCGGGTCAAAACTGCAATACGCAAACAAAATGAAGGAACAGCTATGCCAACTTATCTCATTACGGGCGCCAACAGGGGCATAGGCCTGGAACTGGCGCGGCAAGCTGCAGCCCGTGGCGCGAGGGTCTTTGCGACATGCCGCGATCCCGCGCATGCGGAAGAGTTGCAGAATGCGGCGGCCGCAAGCGATGGCAAGATCGAAATATTCGAACTCGAAGTAACATCTGATGACTCACTTACTGCGCTGAAGACCCGCATTGGCTCGCAGCCTATTGACGTCCTGATCAACAATGCAGGCATTATGGGGAAAGATCCTCAAAACCCGGTGAATATGAATTTTGCGGAACTGGAACATGTGCTGGCAGTCAACTCTGTAGCGCCCCTGCGTGTGACGCTGGCGTTCCTTGCCAATGTTGAAGCCGCGAAAGGTAAAATAGCAGTCTTGTCGAGCATCATGGGGACGTTCGGATATAATGATAGTTCCAAACTCGCTTATTGTGTTTCCAAAACGGCATTGAATGGCATTTTCAGGCATCTCGCGCGGGAACTTAAAAAGTGCCATGTCAGCGTCGTCCTGCTTCATCCAGGTTGGGTGAGGACGGATATGGGCGGATCTTCGGCGACAATCTCTCCCGAAGAAAGCGCGCGCGGCTTGCTGGGCGAGATAGATGCCTGCACACTTGAAAAGACCGGTAGGCTTATGAGTTTCCAACGTGGCGAAATGACCTGGTAGGCTTATTCCGCCGCGGTGCGCAAGTAGACGAGGGGATCGTAATTCAGGATGGGCGCGAGCCAGCGCTCGACTTCTTCGATGCTCATCTGCTTGCGTAAAGCATAATCTTCCACCTGATCGCGCTCGACTTTGGCGACACCAAAATAATGCGCACCTGAATGGGCGATGTAGAGCCCTGAAACTGATGAGCCCGGCCACATGGCATAGGATTCGGTCAGTTTCACTCCAATTCGTCGTTCGGCGTGCAAGAGCTCAAACAGTGTTTTCTTTTCCGTGTGATCGGGCTGTGCGGGATAGCCCGGGGCGGGACGAATGCCGCTATATTTCTCTGCGACAATGTCCTCGTTGCTGAGGTTTTCATCTGCCGCGTAACCCCAGAATTCGCGGCGGACTCGCTTATGCATGACTTCAGCAAAGGCTTCTGCAATGCGGTCAGCAAGAGCTTTCACCAAAATGGAACCGTAATCATCATTCGCGCGAGCGAAGCGCTCGGCTATGCGCTCCTCTTCAGGCCCCGCCGTCACAACAAAGCTGCCGATATAATCGGCCTTGCCGCTGCTGACAGGCGCGACGAAATCGGACAATGCCAGATTGGCGCGTTCAGTGCTGCGATTGAGCTGCTGCCGCAGTGTGAAAAATGTCGCGAGCTTTTCCGTGCGTGATTCACCGGTGAATAGCGTGATATCGTCGCCCTCGCTATTGGCTGGCCAGAGGCCAATAACGGCCTTGGGGTTAAACCATTTTTCCTTGACGATCCGCTCCAGCATGACCTGCGCATCTTCAAAGAGTTGACGCGCAGCCACGCCCTGCTTTTCGTCATCGAGAATTGCGGGATAGCGGCCCTTCAATTCCCATGTCTGAAAGAACGGTGTCCAGTCGATATAGTCGATCAGTTCCGCAACATCATAGGTGCGGAACGTGCGTGTACCCGTGAAAGATGGATTTACAGGCTGGTAAGCGGACCAATCGCAGGTCCAGCGGTTGGCGCGCGCGCTTTGAAGGCTGAGGCGGCGCTTGTCGGCTTCCCCACGCGCATGGGCATCGGCGACTTTCTTGTATTCTGCGCGAAGGGTTTCTATGTAGCCGTCGCGTGTTTCCTTGTTCAATAGTGAGGAGACCACGCCGACTGCGCGACTGGCGTCCGTGACATAGACAGCTTGCGAGCGTTGGTAATTGGGATGAATTTTCACAGCCGTATGAACGCGGCTCGTGGTCGCGCCGCCTATCAGCAAGGGAATGTTAAAGCCTTCGCGCTCCATTTCGCTGGCGACATGGCACATTTCATCCAGCGAAGGTGTGATAAGGCCGGAAAGTCCTATGAGATCGACATTGTGCTCGCGCGCCGCGTCGAGGATTTTCCTGGCGGGGACCATGACGCCGAGGTCAATGACTTCGTAGTTGTTGCATTGAAGCACGACACCGACGATGTTCTTGCCGATGTCATGGACATCGCCTTTCACGGTCGCCATCAACACTTTGCCAGCGGTCTCGCGGACGCCAGCCTTTTCCGCCTCCATGTAAGGCATGAGATGAGCGACAGCCTGTTTCATCACGCGGGCGCTTTTAACCACTTGCGGCAGGAACATCTTGCCTGCGCCAAACAGATCGCCGACGACATGCATGCCGGCCATAAGCGGACCTTCGATGACGTGTAACGGCCGGACGACTGACAGGCGAGCTTCCTCGACATCCTGGTCAATGAACTCGGTGATACCATTGACCAGCGCATGCTCCAGCCTCTTGGCTACGGGCTGCTCTCGCCAGGCGAGATCTCTCACTTTTGTTTCAGTCACGCCGCCGCGATGTTTTTCTGCAATCGCCAACAACCGCTCTGTGGAGTCTGCACGGCGATTGAGCACGACATCTTCGCAGGCTTCACGCAGCTCAGGCTCTATTTTTTCATAAACGGACAATTGCCCGGCATTGACGATTCCCATGTCCATGCCAGCCGTGATGGCATGAAAGAGAAATACAGAATGCATGGCCTCGCGCACCGGCTCGTTGCCGCGGAACGAGAAAGAAAGGTTGGAGACGCCGCCCGATATATGGGCATGGGGAAGGTTGGCGCGTATCTGCTTTGTCGCTTCAATAAAGGCGACGCCATAGGAATCGTGTTCCTCAATACCCGTCGCCACGGCAAAAACGTTGGGGTCAAATATAATGTCTTGAGGGGGGAAGTTGATCTTCTCAGTCAGCAGCTTGTAGGCGCGGCCACAAATTTCGACCTTGCGTTCAAACGTATCAGCCTGGCCCTTTTCATCGAAAGCCATGACGACGACAGCCGCGCCATAAAGTTGCACGATGCGCGCTTGTTCGAGGAATTTGTCTTCGCCTTCCTTCATCGAAATCGAGTTGACGACGGCTTTGCCCTGAACACATTTCAAACCGGCTTCGATTACGTCAAACTTTGATGAATCGATCATGATCGGCGCGCGCGCGATATCTGGTTCAGCGGCAAGCAAACTGAGAAAGCGCACCATGGCTGCTTTGGAATCCAGAAGGCCCTCGTCCATGTTGATGTCGATGATCTGCGCGCCGTTTGCGACCTGATCGCGTGCGACTTCAAGCGCAGCTGCGTATTCGCCGTTCTTGATAAGCTTGCGAAAGCGCGCAGAGCCCGTAACATTAGTGCGTTCGCCCACATTCACAAACTTGATGTCGGGCGTCAGCGTGAAGGCATCAATCCCGGACAGGCGCAGGCGGGGTTGAATCGCGGGTATGGCGCGGGGCGTGGTTGCATTCGTGCGCAGCGCAAATGCGGTGATGTGGTCAGGGGTCGTACCGCAACAACCGCCCACAATGTTGACAAGTCCCGCATCGGCAAATTCGCCGAGTAATGCGGCCATATATTCGGGACTTTCATCATACAGACCGAATTCGTTGGGCAGGCCGGCATTGGGATAGGCGCAGATCAATGTATCGGCAATGCGCGAAAGTTCCTGGATATGCTCGCGCATTTCTTTCGCCCCAAGTGCGCAGTTCAAGCCGACGCAAACGGGATTGATATGTTTAAGCGAGTTCCAGAATGCCTCTGGTGTCTGGCCCGATAGAGTGCGGCCGGACAGGTCGGTAATCGTGCCCGAAAGCATGATGGGGCGTTCCACAGCAAGGGCGTCGAAGGCATCGCGGATTCCAGCCCATGCGGCTTTTGCATTGAGTGTGTCAAAGATTGTTTCAATCAGAAGAAGGTCAGCGCCGCCCTCTATCAATGCCTGCGCGGCTTCTTTGTAGGTGGCGCGAAGATCGTCGAAACTCACAGCGCGAAAACCGGGATCGCTGACGTCGGGTGAGATGGACGCGGTGCGGTTTGTCGGCCCAAGCGCGCCAGCGACAAAGCGCCGCCGCCCATCTTCGGCTTCGGCCCTATCGGCGGCTTCGCGCGCGAGGCGTGCACCATCGCGGTTCAAGTCCGCGACAAGATGCTCACAATCGTAATCGGCCTGTGCAATTTGGGTTGAAGAAAATGTGTTGGTTTCGCAGATATCGGCGCCCGCAAGAAAATAGGCGAGATGAATGTCGCGGATGGATTCCGGTTGTGTCAGATTCAGAATGTCATTGTTGCCGCGAAGCGATTTGCCGTGCTGGGCAAGACGCGCGCCGCGAAAGCCTTCTTCGTCGAGTTTGAGGTCCTGGATCATCGTGCCCATGGCGCCGTCGAGCACGAGGATGCGTTCACGCGCCATATGCGTGAACGCTTTTCGAATTTCAGCGCCTGATTTCTGCTGGAAAGATAAAGCCATGTTACGCGGCCTTCTTTTCGATTTTCGCACGCAATCCAAGCAAGTGGCAGATTGCGAAGACAAGATCGGCTTTGTTCATCGTGTAAAAATGAAAGTCGCGCACGCCGCGCTCGGTGAGGTCGAGCACTTGTTCGGCAGCAACAGCTGCTGCCACGAGGCGGCGGGTGTCGATATCGTCTTCCAGCCCTTCAAAGCGTTCTGCGAGCCATTGAGGTACGGAGGCGCCAGTCTTTTGGGCGAATGAAGCGGTCTGGCGGAAATTCTGAACGGGAACGATGCCTGGCACGATTGGAATATTTATGCCTTTGGCTCGCACACGCTCCAGGAAACGCAAGTAGACCTGATTGTCGAAAAAGAATTGTGTGATGGCGCGCGTTGCACCTGCATCGATCTTGGCTTTCAGCACATCGATGTCTGCATCGAAGGAGGCGCTTTCCGGGTGCTTTTCGGGATAGGCAGAGACAGAAATCTCAAAATCGCCGAGCCTGCGTATTCCTTTGATCAGGTCTGTAGAGGTCGCATACCCCTGCGGGTGCGGCTCATACCGCGTGCCGATCCCGGCGGGCGGATCGCCGCGCAGCGCAACGATGTGGTTGACGCCAGCTTGACGATAAGTGCGCACGACATCGTCAACTTCATCGCGGGAGGCGGCAACGCAAGTGAGATGGGCAGCCGGTTTTAGCGACGTCTCCTTTACGATGCGCGCGACTGTCGCGTGTGTACGTTCGCGCGTTGAACCGCCAGCGCCATAAGTGACGGAAACGAAGCTGGGCGACAACGGCGCAAGCCGTTCCACGGCATGCCAGAGAGATTGTTCCATCTCTTGTGATTTAGGCGGGAAAAATTCGAACGAGACCCTGATGGGCGCGCGATCAGTTTGGGGCAATCTCGTAATGGACTTTTCCATCATGCCAACTCCGTCGAAGAGCTTGGAAGAATATCGGTCACTATGCGGCTGTCGCGCGCGACCCAGATCGAAACCGTCAGCTTGTCGCCGTCTCGCGAGGCGGGGTCGAGATTACGGTGGCTCACAACCTCGAGGCCGGCCTCGCGGAGCATGAGTGCGATTTCTTCGGCGGCAAAGCCGAGGCGGCGATGCTCATGTTGCTCGCGCAAAAATTCGTGCGCGTGCGGCGCGAAGTCGACGACGAGCAGCCGTCCACCGGGACGCAGCGCGCGTGCTGCCTCACGCAGGGCGCGAGCGGGATCGTCGAGGTAATGAAGCACCTGATGGAGTACGACGAGGTTATAGGCGTCTGCCTCCACCGGCAGAGCGTAAAGATCGCCCTGGCGAAGCTGGACATTGCGCAGACCACTTCGCTCGATCACTGCCCGGGCGACGTTCAGCATCGCCGGGCTGAAATCCACGCCGACCGCGCGCACTGCGACAGGCGCAAGGATTTCCAACATACGCCCGGTTCCTGTTCCCAGATCCAGAACCGCCTGAAAGGGTCCGTTGCCCACGATGTCACGGATCGCGTTTTCCACTTGCGCTTCGGGCACGTGCAAGGAGCGGATCTGGTCCCAATCAGCGGCCTGCGCGGCGAAGTAACGGGCGGCGCGGTCCGCCCTACCGTTGCGCACTTCTTCAAGGCGAATTCGGTCCGAGGCGATCAGGGGGTCGTTGGGGTCCATGCGCTGGACAATATTGCGGGCCATTTGAACTTCCGGTCCAGCCTGCGCCAGATGGAAGAAGGCCCAGGCGCCCTCGCGGTGGCGTTCCACCATGCCTGATTCAACCAAGAGCTTGAGGTGGCGGGATATTCTCGGTTGTGATTGGCCCAGGATAATAACCAGTTCGCTGACGGTCAGCTCGGCTTCAGCCAGGAGCGCGATCAGCCGCAAGCGAGTGATTTCACCGGCTGCTTGCAGCGCATCGAGGACATTGGCCAAAGGGGCGGTGGGGCGGGCGGGGTCGTTTGGATGATAGATGGACATAAAGATATCTTTATACCTTAAATTAATTTTAGCAAGTGGGCAGACAGAAATATCTGTGTGGCGAGTGCCAGCGATCAATGGGCAGTGTTGCCCATTTTGTGTAATTCTAAAAAAGTGGGAAACTATTGCAGGCTGTCAGCTCTTGTTGCCGGGCTTCGGCGCGCGGCGCAGGAAGACGCTGGCGATGACGGCCTGGGCAACATGCTCGGACATGCATTGAGGTCCGAGGTCGCCCGCGTTGAACTCGCCATCCGGCGTGACTTGAAGGTTGGCCTTGGTGCGCGCGATGAAATCCATCACGTTATAGCGACGGACCAGAACAATCTGTTCATCGCGTGCCAGTTTGCTGAGCGCTGTCCGCATTGCATAGAATTGCTCATCGCGTGCAAACTGCGGCGTATATTGTAGCCCAACGAGCACAACATCGATGTTGTTTGCCCGCAAGCGCTCAACAGTGGAACGTACCGTCTCTATGAACTCATCAACGGGTACGCGTGAAATCGCGTCGCTGGTTCCAAGCTGCCACAAGACGAGGTTTGGCCGCGCCATCACTGCTTCGTTGATCAGGCGTTGAGCCGAAGTTGATACGACTTCACCTGAAACGCCGCGATTCACGATTTCGATTTTGACGTCTTTCAGTACCTTCCCAAGGAGGCTCGCGAAATGCGAACTTTCGTTGACCCTGTTTGTCTTGCGATCAAATTGCTGGATGGAGGCAGAGCCAATTGCCAGGACACGAAGCGTCTTGCCCGACTGCAACCTTGAAATCGTGGCGGGCAGTGGACCGGGCGCCGCGATTTCCTGCGAGGGGGCCGCGCATTGCAGACTTAGAACGCTTTGTTCTGGAGTCTGCACCGTGGCTGGCGTTTCCGGGGCGGTGTCTGCGGGCTTTTGAACGGGTACTGCTGGCGCTTCCTGAGCGCACATAACACCATAGCCAGCCAGCATAAGCATAGCAGCAGCGAGGAATGTCCTGGGCAGCATAACTGACATCAGCGCTCTTGAGCGATTGTTTCGGGATGAACGTTATCACAATTAGGAAGAACACAAGAACATATTAAACAACATTTTTTGGGCTGTCATGCTGCACTGCAAGATAGCCTCGAAACCCAGTTATCGTGCCGGAGTTTTAATATGCCCCAGAGAAAAGGGGTCAATTGGGGCGTGTAGCCACGGAGGCGCCAGCGAGCGCCTTCGATTTGTCGCTGCGGCGCACAAAAAGATTGGCGACCACTGCCTGGGCGACGTGTTCGGCCATACATTGATATCCCAGATCGTTGAGATGGAAGTTGTCACTGGCCATCATGGACAAATTTGCCTTTGTGTTGGCAATGAATTCCATGGCGCGATAACGACGAACGTAAAGCAGGTTTTCGCTGGATGCGATGGTATCCATGAGTTTGCGTATCTTGAAATAATGTTCATGACGCGCGTATTTAGGCGTGTACTGCAATCCGACCATTACAATATCTATGTTGCGCTTGCGCACTTCAGCGATTGTCGAGCGAACAGTCGTTTCAAACTCTTCAAGCGGCACGTTCGTCAGCGCATCATTGGTGCCGACTTGCCAGAGAATCATGTCGGGCTGGGCCAGATTGATCTCGTCGAGCAGTCTGGCTGCGGTTTGCGCGGCTATTTCACCACCCACGCCGCGGTTGATGATTTCCAGGTCAACACCCTTCCAAACGTTGGAAAATATGGCTTCCAGACGCGAGGGATAATTGCGTTTGAGGCTGGAGGCGCCCACGCCCCAAGTTGAAGAAGAGCCGATAGCCAGAATCCGCAGTTTCTTTGTCGTACCCAAATTTTCCACAGTGCGGCTCAGGCCGGGAACCAGGGTCGCCAGATCAGCGGACGGGACGGAACATTGCGAACTCATCAAAGAGATTTCCGGAGGCATTTTCGGCCAGTCATGGGCTGTATTGCCCACTTCCGGCAGATCGGTCGGGTCAACCGGGCTGACGACGGGGCGATTGGCCTGCGCTGACCCTGTATCCTGCGCCGATGCAAAGCCACAGAAGAGAGCGGCAGCAACAAAAGCTATGCCAGTAATCGATTTCATAGACGTTTGCGCCATTCGTTCATCCAGGCTACGGCTATCATTATCATGACGCCCAAGATTACCACAACAAGATCGGTCGTAACACTCACCGGGGCAGCAAATCGGGTGATCTGTCCTGCCTGTGACAACAGTGAACCGGCACAAAACACGTTGAGCGAATTGCGGCCAAGCAAAGCAAAAAACGATCCAAAATATTGAAAAATATATAATTTATCTAGCCAAACATAGATGCCGGACACAAGCGCCACCAGCCCCAAAAGGTGCAAAAAACGGCCTGGGGACAGGTAGGTTTTGTCGAAAATAAAAAACAAATATGGCTGAGGAACTGCAAACGGATCGGGCCACAGGTCAAACCATGTGATGACAAACCCGATCGCAACGATGAGGAAACCGACCCAGCGCAGCCAGTAATGGTTGGCTCTGGTCCATGCGCCTATGCCGGTCGGGCGGGCAAGTACAAATCCGGTCACGAAGCACAATTGCCACGCTGCGGGATTGAAAAACCAACGGCCTTCAATAGGCCATGTTGGTACGTTGGCCTCATAAAAAAGCGTTGCAGCCCAGATCAGAATTGAGACGGGCAAGAGAAATGCAGGCGCAAACCTATGAAGTATCACAATAAATGGCGCAAATGCCATCAACACGACATAGAGCGGGAGAACATCAAAATAGCCCAGCTGATAGCTCAGACCGGCAATGCCGATGATCGACTGAACCGGCTCCTGAAAAAAAGTCTGGGCGTTGTGCCATTGCAGAATCAAGGGCGTTTCGAACCACAACGCGGCGCCTGCCAAAAGCGAGAGCGCCAAAACGACTGTGAGAAGATGGGCAGCGTAAATAGTGAAAGTGCGCGATTCCAGACGCATGAACAGGCGCGGTGTCGTCAGATTTTCTGTCCGGCTTTCTGACAGGTAGCGAAGTGAGAAGCCCGCAAGAAACACAAACAATTCAGCGGAATCCGAAGCGCCGAAATTGCGATGGGTGATTTTTTCCAGCACGATGCCAGGGATGTGATTGATAAAGATCGAGACGAGCGCAAAACCGCGCCAGAAATCGATTTCGTTCGCCAGACGTTTCTTGGGGCGAAAAAAAACAGTCGATTTAGGGCGAGACTCATCGGGTCTGCGCACCGTTTGCTCATTCATGCTGGCATTCCGTCCTGCGATGCAGCCATTGACTGATCTATCGTGCCCATCGCCGTGCGTCCAGCAGGGTGAGTGCCCGGAAAGAAACCCGATTTCGGATCGAAACCCGCGCGTTTCAACTCTTCGTTAATATTAACAATAGCTAATGGGCCTCGGCGGGACTCCGTCCCGTTTCGACTCAACTGCACCATTGACGTCCCATAAAATCCCATGCTATCCCAAACCATCCCGTCGAGTTCAGTGATTTGCCCGAGCGCGTTTCCGGGCCAGCGGTTGCTAGCGCGTTCGAATGCCTCTGTGCCAGTCGCCTTGATCGGGAGCGTCTGTGTGCAAAGCGGGAAGGCGGGTGCAAGCCCGGCGTACCGCGGGTTGGGTGCGTGTGCTGGATCGCTTCGTCGCAAACTTCACAAACCGGCTCGACTCCAAGGGGCGAGTTTCCGTTCCGGCTTCTTTCAGAGCCGTGATGGCGAAGGATGGATTCGAGGGGCTTTACGTACATCCCTCACTCGATCAGCAGGCGCTGGATTGCGGCGGGAATGGATTGATACGGCAGATCGACGTTTTGCTGGATCATTTCAGGCCTTACACGCCGGAACACGATGTCTATTCAGTTGCGTTGATGGGCGTGAGCGAGACGCTGAAAATGGATGCGGAGGGCCGCATCATTCTGACCGACTCGTTGAAGGAATTTGCGGGACTGACGTCCGAAGTGACCTTCGTGGGGCAAGGATACAAGTTTCAAATCTGGGAACCGGCGCGTTTTCGTTCGCATCTGGAAGAGGCCAGAAATCAGGTGCGCGAACTTCGAAAGCAGCTGGGTGCCAGACATGTGGGGGCGGATGCGCAGACGACTTCGCATCAAGCTCAACCGCAGCCTCGGGGAGTACAGGAATGAGTGCGGGGCACGGCGGGTCACTAACTCCTGCCGTTGGCGGACCAGCCCGGCACATTCCTGTTCTTCTCGAGGCGGTCCTCTCCGCACTGCAGCCGCACGACGGTCAGATCATCATCGACGGGACTTTCGGCGCGGGCGGCTACACGCGTGCGCTGTTGGCCACGGCTGGTGTGAAAGTCATTGCGCTGGATCGCGACCCATCCGCCATTGAAGCAGGGCAAGGGCTCGTAGCAGAAATGTCCGGCAGGCTGATCCTGGAACCGGCGCGGTTTGGCGATCTCGATCTCGTTGCACAACGGCTGGGATTTGCGAGCGCCGATGGCGTTGTTCTGGACATCGGCGTTTCCTCGATGCAACTCGATCAGGCGGGGCGTGGCTTTTCATTTCGCCAGGATGGGCCGCTCGATATGCGCATGGAATCCAGCGGGCGCAGCGCTGCCGACATCGTCAACGAAACCGAAGAAGAAGAGCTCGCCAATCTCATCTACCGCTATGGCGAGGAACGTCTGTCACGCAAGATTGCCAAGGCAATTGCGATGGACCGCATCCGCACGCCCTTTACTTCCACATTGCAGCTTGCGTCGTTGATCGCGCGGATCGTGCATCACAAGCCCAACGAAATACATCCGGCAACGCGCACGTTTCAGGCATTACGAATTGCCGTCAATGATGAACTGGGCGAGTTGCAGCGCGCGCTGGAAGCAGCAGAGCGCATTCTGAAGCCAGGTGGATGGCTTGTCGTCGTGAGCTTCCATTCGCTGGAAGACCGCATCGTCAAGCAGTTTCTTGGCGAACGCGCCGGGCGCGGGCAGGCGCGCTCACGTCGTTTGCCCGGCGAGCCGCTAATGCCCGATTTCACTTTTACGCAAGAAGGCAAGCAACCCGTGACGGCCAGCGCTGAAGAATGCGTCGCCAACCCCCGTGCGCGATCGGCGCGTTTGCGATACGCGATCCGCACCGGCGCAGCGCCCCGGCAAGCCCTCACGAAAGGCAGGCCATGAAAATAGCCCGTTACTTCAATATGCTTGCAATTCTTGCGCTTGTGGGATCGGCGGCCTATGCCTATTCCATAAAATACGAAACCATTTTGTATTCCGAGCGCCTGAAGAAGACCCGCAACGCCAACAAGGCATTGCAGGATCAGATTGGAATATTGCGCGCCGATTGGGCGCATCTTACGCGGCCTGAATTTGTTCAAGCTCTCGCGGATAAGCATCTCGATTTGCAACAACTTGATCTGCTTCAGATCGGAACCATTCAGGAATTGCCGGAACGTCCGCCAAAGATTGATTCCATCGGACGAAAGCTGGAGATGCTGGGGCTTTCAGAACCGACAAATACACCGGCCGCTCCCGTTGTTGCCGCGGGCCAGACGACACCCTCCAGCAGGAAACCGAAATCGCCATGAACAATCCTGACAACCGCGTTCAGCCGGCGCGCGAAGGCAGCGGTTACCTGACAGGCGAACCGGGTCTTTTCCCCGAGAACGCCGGAAGCGCAGATTTCGCGGCATCAACGCAGCAGCAGGCGCGGCCTAAAATCGGCAGCAAGGCATGGCTCAAGGCGCAACTGGCGACGATCTTTTCCACCCGCATAGGTAAAAGCGGACCGCGCATAAAGTTGGTCGCGAGCGCGTTCACCTGCGTTTATATCGTGATTGCTTCCAAACTGGTGTGGCTGGGCGTAAAGCCAGATCCGGCCAGCCTTCACAGGGAAGTTCTGACTGAACAATCACGTTTGCGGCCCGATATTTTGGATCGCAATGGCGAAGTTCTTGCTACAGATCTGAAGATCAATTCGCTCTTCGCTGAGCCCAACCGTATCATCGACAAGGATGAGGCCGTAGAACTTCTGACGGCGATTTTGCCTTACTTGAATGCGAAAGAACTGCGCACCAAACTTTCCACTAAGAAGGGGTTTGTGTGGGTCAAGCGAGGGATAAGCCCCTCGGAGCGGGACGACATTTTCCGTCTGGGACTGCCGGGTGTGGGCTTCTGGCCTGAACACAAGCGAGTCTATCCCAATGGCCCCATTGGCGCGCATGTGCTGGGCTCTACCGACAAGGACAATCAAGGAATTGCCGGGATTGAAAAGTACATCGACAGTCTTGGTCTCAGCGAATTGTCCAACGCCGGGTTCAAGATGAACCAGCAAGACCTGAAGCCGATCAAACTGTCGCTTGATATCAAGGCGACACATGCCGTGCGTGACGAGTTGCTCAAGGGCATGAATACGTTCAAGGCCAAGGCCGGCGCTGCCGCCATCATGGATGTGCACACCGGCGAGATTGTTGCTTTGGCTTCATTGCCTGACTTTGATCCCAATAATCCTTCAGAAGCGCTGGAAAGCAAGAATATCAACCGTATGTCAGTTGGCGTTTTTGAAATGGGATCAACGTTCAAGGCGCTGACACTGGCCATGGCGCTGGATTCCAAACGGGTCAAACTAAACTCGCGGATCGATGCACGTCAGGCTCTGGCGTTGGGACGCTTCAGGATTCATGACTTTCACGCACAATCGCGTGCGCTCAGTGTGTCCGAGGTATTTACCTATTCATCCAACATCGGCACTGCCAGGTTGGCGCTCATGCTCGGCGTCGAACATCACAAGAGCTACCTGGCGAAACTGGGGCAGACCAGCCGCATGTTGACGGAGCTCCCGGAAAGTGCTGCGCCGATTGTGCCCAAAAAATGGGGAGAACTGAACACGGCTACCATCGCATTCGGGCATGGTCTGGCTGTGGCGCCGTTGCAGGCCATGATGGCGGTATCATCGATTGTGAATGGCGGGCGGCTGACAAAGCCGACTTTCCTCAATAGTGAAACACATGAAATGCCGCAGAGCGCGCCGCAAGTCATTGCCGCAGAGACAAGCGAAATGATGCGGTATCTGATGCGCCTCAACGCTGAAGTGGGATCAGCCAGGAAGATCGATGTCGCGGGCTATTATGCCGGGGGAAAGACAGGCACTGCCAACAAGGTTGTCAATGGCCGCTATTCCAATGACCGGGTTCTGACAACATTCACAGCGATCATGCCATCGGACAAGCCGCGTTATCTTATTCTGACACTTTATGATGAGCCTCAGGCGGTGCCGGAAACCAAAGGGCAGCGCACGGCAGCATGGAATGCGGGCGCGGTTACAGGCAGAATCATAGAGCGCGTATCGCCCATTCTGGGATTGCCACCGCGTGAGGATTTGCCGACAGCTCCTTTTCCTGTCGTGGCGCGCAGCGGCTATGGACTTCCGACGGAAGGCAGACAATGGCGCTGAAAACGCTGGCTGATCTTTTTGCGGACCAAGCGCTGGCGCCAGAAGCCGGCGCATGTTCCGTTGCAGGTTTGAGCGCCGATAGCAGAGCGATCAAGCCGGGTTTTGTGTTCTTTGCCGTGCCTGGAACGAAAGCTGACGGGCTTGCTTTTGCGTCGCAAGCGATTGCAGCGGGCGCGGTCGCCATCGTTTGCCACAAGGCGCCCGCTGATCGCACGCCGGCGCTTCACTGGATCGAAGTCGAAGACGTGCGGCTTGTGCTTGCCAACGCAGCAGCAGCGTTTTATCCGCGCCAGCCGCAAACAATCGTCGCTGTCACAGGCACAAGTGGCAAGACGTCGGTTGCCGCATTTGTTCGTCAGATATGGCTCGAATGCGGATATCAGGCGGCGGCGCTGGGAACAACGGGTGTCGTTACGCCATCGGGCGCAGTCTATGGATCGCTCACCACACCCGATCCAGTTTCTCTGCACAAAACCCTCGACCAACTCGCAGCTGAAGGTGTCACCCATCTGGCTATGGAGGCGTCTTCGCACGGTCTGGATCAGCACAGACTCGATGGAGTGCGACTAACCGCTGGAGCCTTTACCAATCTCTCGCGCGATCATCTTGACTATCATCCCGATCTGATAAGTTATCTGGCGGCTAAAATGCGGCTGTTTAATTCGTTGCTGAAGCCAGGGCAGGGCGCAGTGATTGATGCGGACAGCGAGATTGCAGGGCAGGTTCTCAAGACATGTCGTGATCGCGGGCTTGTCGTCATGACAACAGGCCAGCATGGCGCAGATATAAAGATCATTGAAGCCGTCAACGAAGCTTCGCAGACGCGATTGCACCTTCAACACCAAGGCAAGACCTATAAAATTGTCCTGCCGCTTGCGGGTGCATTCATGGCGTCCAACGCGCTTGTTGCGGCGGGGCTTTGTATTTCTTCGGGCAGCGCGGCTGCTCGCGTCTTTGCTGCGCTTGAGCATCTTGAGGGAGCGCCTGGAAGGCTGGAGCGTGTCGGTGAATTGCGAGGTGCGCCCGTATTTGTCGACTATGCGCACAAGCCCGATGCACTTGAAAAGGTCCTGCAGACTTTGCGTCCTGTCACACAGGGGAAGTTGATCGTGGTATTCGGATGCGGGGGGGACCGTGATTCAGGCAAGCGTCCCATCATGGGCGAAATCGCCGTACGCAACGCCGATACCGTAATTGTCACTGACGACAATCCGAGATCCGAAGTGCCAGCCAAAATCCGAGCTGCGATTCTTGAGGCGGCGCCGGGCGCCATTGAAATTGCGGACCGTGCCGCTGCTATCTACGAGGCCGTTTCGATGTTGCGCCATGGGGACGCGCTGATTGTCGCAGGTAAAGGACATGAAACCGGCCAGATTGTTGGGGACACGGTGCTGCACTTTTCTGATCACGAAGCTGTACGCGCCGCTATCACCGCGCTGGCTGCAAAGGATTTCAGGGTATGAACAGGACGCCGTTGTGGAACGGTTTCAATCTCATAACAGCGTTGGGGGCGCGTGTTGGCGGTGCGCTGCCGCAGGCTGTTTTCGGCGTATCGATCGATACGCGCACGCTGCAACAAGGTGATCTCTACTTCGCGATCAAAGGCGAAAATTCAGATGGTCATGACTATGTCAAAGCCGCATTCGAAGCTGGAGCCACGGCGGCTGTAGTTGATGAAGCCCACGCTGATGTATTGAAAGGCGCAGGCTCTTTATTCGTTGTGCGAAATGTTCTTGGGTCGCTGGAATCGCTTGGTTGTCGCTCGCGCGAGCGCACGCGTGCAGGCATCGTCGCTGTAACGGGTTCGGTTGGCAAGACCGGCACAAAGGAAATGCTGCGCCTTGTGCTTTCGGGCTTTGGGGAAACGCATGCCTCAGCGGCTTCCTACAATAACCACTGGGGGGTCCCGCTGACACTGGCCCGCATGCCGGCGCAATCACGTTTTGGCGTCTTTGAAATCGGGATGAACCATGCGGGCGAGATTACGCCGCTGGTTGCAATGGTGCGCCCTCATGTGGCGGTTGTGACGACTGTAGCACCTGTGCATTTGGAGGCTTTCGAGTCCGTCGACGCCATTGCGGACGCCAAGGCAGAGATTTTTACCGGGCTCGAGCCTAATGGCGTTGCAATCATGCATCGCGATATCGCGCAGTTTGAACGTTTGCGTGCGGCCGCCAAACTGACGCAAGCCTCCCAAGTTCTCAGCTTCGGCGAAGATGAAAAATCTGATGCTCGCCTGTTAGCCGTGGCCAATGATGATGATGGTTGCGTCGTGGAGGCTTGGGTTCTTGGTATTGATCTGCGCTACCGCATCGGGGCTCCTGGAAAACATATGGCGATGAACTCGCTGGCTGTCTTGCTCGCCGCACGTGCATTGGGTCTTGATGTTGCAGACATTGCTGCAGCGCTGGCTGACTTCAAGCCGCCAGCCGGACGTGGTGCGCGCGCAGAAATTCATACCCCCACAGGCGCTTTTACGCTCATTGATGAAAGTTATAACGCCAATCCCGCCTCAATGCGCGCAGCATTGGGTCTGCTTGGAGCCGCGCAACCTGGCCCTGACGGCAGAAGGATCGCTGTGATCGGCGATATGCTGGAGTTGGGACCAAACGGAGCAAACCTGCACGCGGAACTGGCTGCGGATATTTCCGCCAATCAAGTCGATCTAATGTTTGGCGCTGGCCCGCTGACACGTTCATTGTTCGATGCTGTGGATGCGGACAAGCGTGCGAAATGGACCAATACTTCTGCAGACATTCGCGATGCACTTCTCTCGGAAGTGCGTGCGGGTGATGTTGTGATGGTGAAAGGCTCCAACGGAAGCCGTATGGGGCCGCTGGTAAAAGCGCTTAAAGATGCATACGCCGAAAATGCCACTGAACTGACAAGACAGGACTAGATCTATGCTGAGTTTTCTGGCGGACTACGCCAACGTATTGGGTCCGCTCAATCTGTTTCGCTACATCACGTTTCGCACTGCTGGTGCGACAGCGACAGCATTGCTGTTCGTGTTTTACTTCGGACCAACCATCATCGCGGCGCTTCGGTTGAAGCAGGGCAAGGGACAGCCTATTCGCGAAGACGGTCCGGAAAGTCATCTTCTGACGAAGAAAGGCACGCCCACCATGGGCGGGTTGATGATCCTGTCTGGCGTCGTGGTTTCCATATTGCTCTGGGGCAATCTCAAAAATCACTTCGTGTGGAACGTGCTTTTCGTGACTCTGGGTTTTGGCGCTATCGGTTTTTACGATGACTATCTCAAGGTCATCAAGCAGAGCCACAATGGCTTTTCCGGCAAGGCGCGACTTTTGCTGGAGATCCTGGTTGCTGGCGTTGCAAGCGCCGCGATGATGTATTTTGGGCCCAACAACATGACGGGTCTTGCGATCCCGCTGGTGAATGGCTTTGCTCTTGATCTGGGCTATTTCTTCCTGATTTTTGCGCCCTTCATCATTGTAGGCACAGGTAATGCCGTCAATCTCACCGATGGTCTTGATGGCCTTGCGATCGTTCCGGTCATGATTGCTGCGGGAACATTCGGCGCCATCGCGTGGTTGGCAGGCAATATCGTGTTTGCGACTTATCTGGGCATCAATTATGTGCCTGGTACAGGTGAACTTGCGGTCGTTGTCGGCTCCTTGATTGGGGCAGGGCTTGGCTTTCTCTGGTTTAATGCGCCGCCGGCGCAAATTTTCATGGGCGACACAGGATCGCTGGCGCTAGGCGGCTTGCTTGGGAGCATTGCCGTAGCGGTGAAGCATGAAATAGTACTTGGAATTGTGGGCGGATTATTCGTTCTTGAAGCCTTGTCAGTCATTGTCCAGGTGGTCTCCTTCAAGCTCACAGGCAAGCGCGTTTTCCGCATGGCGCCGTTTCATCATCATTTGGAAAAAATGGGATGGCAGGAGCCTCAGATCGTTATCCGCTTGTGGATCTGCGCATTTGTTCTGGCCATGATTGGCCTTGCAACACTCAAGGTGAGGTGAAATGACTCCTGTCACCTGCTTTTCTGGAAGACGTGTTGCCCTCTTCGGTCTTGGCGGATCAGGACTTGCCACTGCGCGTGCACTTGTTGCTGGAGGCGCGCATGTGCTGGCCTGGGACGATAGTGCGCCTGCGCGCGCGCGCGCCGGCAATGAAGGGATAGACGTAGGCGATCTCGACAAGCAGGATTGGTCCGGCTTTGAAAGTTTCGTGCTTAGTCCTGGTGTGCCGCTCACTCACCCCAAGCCGCATTGGACCGTCGTAAAAGCGCGCGCAGCAGGTGTCGAAATCATCGGCGATCTTGAATTGTTTTGCAGGGAGCGTGCGGCGACCACTCCGGAGTCTCCCTTCATCGCCATCACAGGCACGAATGGTAAATCGACGACAACAGCACTGACAGCGCATTTGCTGTCTGAGGCTGGCATAGATGTGCAGCTGGGCGGCAATATCGGCACGCCTGTGCTCGAATTGATGCCGCCGTCGTATGATCGCATCCACGTGATCGAAGTCTCGTCATTTCAGATTGATCTTGCGCCTTCGCTCAATCCGACAGTTGGCGCGCTGATCAATCTCTCGCCTGATCATATTGATCGTCACGGTTCGATGGAAAATTACGCTGCGGTGAAAGCCCGGCTGATAGACGCTTCGACAATGGCTCTGGTGGGCGTAGACGATCGCTCCTGCTGGGAAATCGGCAAGGCGCGGGAAGACAAGTCGGGCCGCGACGCCACGCGGTTTACGTGCCCAGTGTCTATCCATCGCAGGTTGCGGCGCGGCGTGTTTGCAGACGGCACGAAGATCGTCTCAACGCTGCATGATGGCGCTGGTAAAGTCATTGGCGACACGTCGGGAATTTCGACGTTGCGCGGCGCGCACAATGTTCAGAACGCCGCGTTTGCGACAGGTATCATGCATCTCTGGCGTTTCCCGCTGGAAACAATTGCCGAGGGGTTGAGGACTTTTCCTGGCCTGCCCCATCGCATGCAAGAGGTTGGGCGCATCGGTCATGTAGCCTTTATCAATGATTCAAAGGCCACCAATGCGGACGCGGCTGAAAAAGCACTATTGTCCTTCGAGGATATTTTCTGGATCGCTGGTGGCCAGATGAAGGAAGGCGGCATTACGCCCTTGACGCCGCACCTGAGCCGTGTGCGCAAGGCCTATCTCATCGGCACCGCAGCCAGTGATTTTGCCAGAACGCTCGGTGAGAACAACATCGATTTCATGATCTGCAGGACACTTGATGCCGCTTTGTCATCAGCTACCACCGATGCGCATGGATGTGATGCCAAACAACCGGTGGTTCTGCTTTCGCCCGCGTGCGCATCCTATGATCAGTTCGCCAATTACGAAGTGCGAGGCGATGCGTTCCGGACGCTCGTCACCAGCCTTGTCGTCGCCACTCGCAACGATGGCCACGAACGCCATCGGGGAAGTCAGGAGAAGTCATCATGATGTCTCGTGCGGAAAGATCCTGGATATCTGATTGGTGGTGGACGGTTGATCGCTGGTTCATTTCCGCGATCACGACACTTATCGTGCTCGGTGTTGTGCTTACGCTGGCGGGATCTCCGCCGGTTGCAGAACGCCTGGGCCTTGCCCCCTTTCATTTTGTGAACAGGCAGATTCTTTATATTGTGCCTGCTGGCCTGCTGATGTTGGCAACATCGTTTCTGTCGCCGCGACAGGTGCGGCGCGCGGCGTTGCTTGTCTTTATTCTGGGGATGGGCATGGTGGTAGCTTCGCTGTTGTGGGGCGCTGAAGTCAAGGGTGCGCGACGCTGGATTTTTGGCATTCAGCCGTCAGAATTTGTCAAGCCGGCTTTTGTTATTCTCGCTGCCTGGGCCTTTTCGGAAGGCGCGCGGCGCAATGACATGCCGGGCAATATGCTTGCCTTGCTGTTGCTTCCGCTCACCATTACGCCACTGATGATGCAACCTGATTTCGGGCAAACGATGCTGATATCCATCGTCTGGGCAAGCCTGTTTTTCATGGCGGGCCTGCACTGGATCTGGGTGGCGGGCATCGGTGGTATCGGTTTTCTGGGCGTGGTGGCGGCTTATCACTGGCTCGGCCATGTGCGATCGCGCATCGACAAATTTCTTTATCCCGACTCGACTTCAACCGGCACCACGAGCACATTCCAGGTTGATACGGCGATGGAGAGTTTTGTTTCCGGTGGCTGGTTCGGCAAGGGGCCGGGCGAAGGGACTTACAAGCGCATTTTGCCGGATTCACACACCGACTTTATCTTTGCGGTCACCGGCGAAGAATTTGGCGTTATAGCGTGCATCTTCCTGATGTCGATCTTCGCGTTTGTTGTCTTGCGCGGATTAATCGTGTCTTCACGCAATGAAGATCCATTCTGCCGTTTTGCGACAGCCGGTCTGGTCATGTTGTTCGGTGTGCAGAGCACCATCAATATGGCGGTGAATCTCAAGCTGATGCCGGCAAAGGGCATGACGCTGCCGTTCATTTCCTATGGTGGATCCTCGCTGATTTCTATCGGTCTTGCGATGGGGTTCCTGCTGGCGGTCACGCGCAAGCGGCCACGGTCTGAAATTGCGGAGCGTATCGAAAAATGAGTGGCGACAGGGCGGTTCTCGTTGCCGCAGGCGGAACGGGTGGGCATTTGTTTCCTGCGCAGGCTCTCAGCGAAGAGCTGCAGAGGCGTGGCATTGCGGTGGAACTTGCTACGGATGAGCGGGCGATCAAATATGGCGGTTCCTTTCCCGCGCGCCAGATTCATACGATCCCTGCCGCGACGCCAACGGGCGGCGGGGTTGTTTCAAAGGTAATTGCTGCGCTGCAGTTGGGACATGGCACGCTGACAGCGCGCGGTATTATCAAGCGCACAAAGCCGCTGTGTATTGTCGGTTTTGGTGGATATCCCACTGTGCCGCCGGTGATGGCGGCGACAATGCTGGGAACGCCCTCGATTCTGCATGAGCAAAATGCCGTGATGGGCCGGGCCAACAAATTTCTTGCAGACCGGGTTAATCGCATTGCGACGGGGTTTCCCGAGTTGGGCGGTGTCGACGCGGCCATCACTGCAAAAGTCACGCACACTGGCAATCCTGTGCGTCCCTCGGTTATCGAAGCTGCGCAATTGGCATACCCGGAAACGCAATCAGGACGTCTGCGATTGCTGATCACCGGCGGCTCGCAAGGGGCAAAGGTGATGTCCGACATTGTACCAAGCGCCATCGCAGCAATGGCGCCGGTGATGCGAGAACGGCTTGATATTGTGCAACAGGCGCGCGGGGAAGATGAGGCGCGCGTGCGCGAAGTCTACCAGTCCCTTGGCATGAAAGCTGAAGTCGCGCCGTTCTTTACTGATCTGCCGGCGCGGATTGGCTGGGCCCATCTGGTCATCGCAAGATCTGGGGCATCGACGGTTTCTGAACTGGCGGTCATCGGCCGTCCGGCGATTCTGGTGCCGTTTCCATTTGCGCTGGATCAGGATCAAGCAGTCAATGCTGCACATCTGGCCAAAACAGGCGCCGTGGAAGTTGTCCGGCAGAGCGATTTCACACTGGAATGGCTGGCTGCGTCGCTAACGCGGGTACTCGGGCGTATGGAGGGGTTGACGGCGCGAGCGGAAGCGGCCAAGAGCGCCGGAATCCCCGATGCGGCCGCAAGGCTTGCCAATCTCGTCTGCGAGGTTGCCGGGATATAGCTTTGCC
>CAMDKB010000010.1 GCA_945901195.1 Rhizobium sp. Q54 | reverse complement strand
CGCCCACGACGATGAAATGATCGCCTTCCTCAACAATGGTCTTGACCCGGCATTCAACCGAACCTGGCGCATTGATGAGCAGCGGAGCTCCAGTTTCGCCCTTGCGATAGGGTTGGCCGGACAATTTCCCGTCGGTGACGTCGGCCGGCTTGAAGAATGCGAAGGCCAGCCCCTTGTCTTCCTTGCCGAGCATATTCAGTGCGAAAGTACCGGCAGCTTTAAGGATCGCAAAGGCGCCCGAATCTGCCTTGACGCCAACAACCACCAGGGGAGGCGAGAATGCGCTTTGTGTCACCCAGTTGACGGTGGCGGCGGCGAGGTTTCCCTTGCCGTCATCTGCTGTGAGGACGTAGATGCCATAGGGAATCATACGCAATACGGCTTTCTTGGCGTCGTTGTTCATGAAAAGCTCTCCCGTACGTTTCTGTCTTTGCGGGGCGGGCACCCTGGATGGGCAGGCTAAGCGGTTTGCTCGAAAAGTGGAACCCGCATCTCGCCTCACGTGAGAACTTGCCTGTGCAACTGGTTGTCCCGCAACGACACCATCAGGCGCAAGCCCTGCCGTTCAGGCTGACGGATTCTTGATTTCTGTCAAGAAATGCTATGAGTTCTAACTATAATATTGTAGTGAGAAGCTCATAGGCAGTGTTTTACCGTCTTTCCCAGCCTGTGGGCGGGGGAATGCGGAGGGAGTGAAGATGTCCGTCGAACGTAACATGCCCAATTCGCCGGGTTCTGTGCAAAATCGCCTGACTCCCCGGACTCCAGCCGTGCCCGGATGTTCGTTTGCGAACGTCAGGGACCGTCTGCAGCGCGCCGGACTGCGGCCTACTCGCCAGCGCATAGCTATTGGCTGGCTCCTGTTCGGCAAGGGCGACAGGCACGTGACGGCTGAAAAGCTGTTCGACGAGGCGCGGGCGGGCAAGGTGCATATGTCGCTGGCGACGGTTTACAATACCCTGCATCAATTCTCCGAGGCCAGCCTTCTGCGCGAAATCGCGCTTTATGGGTCCACCGTCTGGTACGATACCAATACCGGTCCGCATTTCCACTTCTACCTCGCCGACAGCGACGAATTGATCGACATTCCCCAGGAACTGGTTTCGGCTTTGCCGCTGCCGCCTGCCCCAGAAGGCATGGAAATTCTTGGCGTCGACATGATTGTCCGCGTCCGCTCAAGCGCGCCGGTCTAAATCGCAGATCATTGCGGGCCGTCTGAGGCCGGCAAGACCAATCACGGAAACAAGCGTTCCTTGCTCCATCCGCCTTCCGGCTTTTCGCGCCCGAAGGTGACCCGGTCATGCAGGCGGAACGGCCTGTCGTGCCAGAACTCCATCTGCACCGGCTTGATGCGGTAGCCGATCCAGTGCGGCGGGCGCGGCACTTCCCCGATGGCGTATTTCAGCGCGTAGCGGGCGATTTCCTTCTCGAAGTGGAAGCGCGATTCAAGTGGCTGCGATTGCAGACTTGCCCAGGCGCCGATTTTGGCGTCACGGGGGCGTGAGGCGAAATATGCGTCTGACATGGCCTCCGGCACGATTTCCACAGGCCCGCGCACCCGCACCTGCCGCCGCAGGCTTTTCCAGTGAAAATTCGCAGCCGCCTTCATATTGGCCGCAAGCTCGCGGCCCTTGGCGCTGAGGCTGTTTGTGTAAAACACAAAGCCCTGCTCATTATGCTCCTTCATCAGAACCATGCGGATGTCGGGCAAGCCGTCTCCATCGACGGTCGCCACAGCCATGGCCGAGGGGTCGTTGATCTCTTTTGCTACAGCCTCGGCAAACCAGCTGCTGAATAAAGCAAACGGTTCAATTGATTGGGTGAAGTCACCAGCTGTTAACTCATCCAATGCATTAATTCCCTGGGTTGCTTACGAGTAACGGGATCACGTAGTTGCGTTCATCAGTGCAGAACTTAAGCCAATCGGCAAATGAAACCAGCCCGGGAGCGAAGATTTTTCGTCGGCTCCGGCATGTCGCGCTTGGCTGGCTGGGCGTGACCCTGTGCGGGTGCGCCACGGGCATTCCGCTGCCTTCGTTGATATCAAGTTCAAAGGACGATGTGACCGGCTCAATCCGGGGCGCTTCGCCTTTGTCCAATTCGCTCGATCAGGAAGATTGGCGGCGCGCAAAGGGGGCCATGGGTCTCGCGCTCGATCCACAGGGCAATGGCACGGTGGTGGCATGGGACAATCCTCAATCAAAGGCGCGCGGCTCATTCACGCCGGTGGGCGAAGCCAAGGCCGTAGACGACAAAATCTGTCGTGCCTTCATCGCCGAACTCGGCGGCGCTCTCAAATCCGAACAATTGCAAGGCGACGCCTGCCGCGATCGCAGCGGCGAATGGAACGTCGGCAAAGTGCAGCCGTGGAAACGGGTATAGAGGCATGACCTCGGGCCTGCCCTTCCGCCGGCAGGGAGCAACCATATTCGCGGAAGCCCTCGTGGCCTCATCTTGAGCTTGTCGAAAGACGAGACGCCCTCGTGCTTTGAGACGCCTGCTGCGGTCCTTGCGTGAGGGCTGCGTCGCACAACCAGGCGCGCGTATGCGTTCGCAGGATCGCGTCACAGGAAAACCCCTCACTGTTTTGCGCCTGCCCTGACATCAGGATGTATCCGTTTCCAGCGCGATGCGCGCGCGTTCTTGCCAGCGTTCGAGAATGCGGTCGATTTCGTGCGCGGGGCGGCGGCGATAGCCCGGCGCTGCGCCGGGGCGCAGTGGCGATTGACCTTTCAGACGTGCTGACTTTGCGCGCCGGGCCAGCGCGCGGGCCAGGCGTTTCGCTTGATGCGGGAGATCGCCGAGCGCATTTTGCAGAGCCGCCAACCGGTGCACCAGACCGGCGGATGGCATCAGGCCATCATCGGCGGGTTTGGACGGTGCGTCCCCGCTGAGCGCCAGGATGCGTGTTTCCCCGCCGCCAAAAAAAGCGATACGCGGCTGCGTTTTTGGCGCGATTTTGGGTTTTCGTTTCTGTGCGAAAAAACGCTGGCGCGGATCAAACAGCGCAAAGCTTGCGCCGGGCTTTCTCTGCCTGCCGCGTGCAAGGCCTGTGGGCGCAAGGTCTGTCTGCGCAAGGCTGGGTCGCAGGGGTTTCAGTGCGATTGCCTGCGCCAAAATCACAATCAGCCGCCGCACTGCCGATTCCGCCGGCCGCAACAGGCGCAGCACGTTCCGCCGAAGACTTGAGCGAATGCGTACGGGCGCATGCCCCGCCGTTAGTCCCAGCAGAGCGGCGAGGCCCGCGACAATGCGCGAGATGGCGGAGGCATCGTGATTGACAGTTTGCGGCAGGGACATGGAACGCTTTTGAATAGAACAAAAAGTGAACATAATTAAAAAGAGAAGGACTGTCAAATGCGCTTTTTTATCCTCCCCACACGCGCACTATTGTCCGGGGAAAACGACCCGGCCGACCCAACCAAGTTACCGCGCGCCTTCCTTCCCCTGCAGGGGAAGGTGTCACGCGCAGCGTGACGGATGGGGTTGGCGCTGAACTTTGTTATATGTGACAAACGCTTTTCAACAATCAGCGTTGTGGCAAATCCCATCCGCCCCGGCTCCGCCGGCGCACCTTCCCCTGCAGGGGAAGGAGGGCGCGCAACGCTGATTTTCGATTTTTGGCTTCAGAGATATTCGATTGTGATCTGTCTGGAGAGGCCAAAATACGCGCTACATTTTGCTATCAACAATATTTCCCCGGACAGTCGTGCCACACGGGGGAGGGGACTTCAGAGGGCTTGGAGCGGCCGGAGGGGTTTCTGATCGTCCTTCGGCGGATCGCGCCTGGGCCCCATTCTGCGAGCCTCATTCTCCCTTGAGACAGAAGGGCGAAGGCCGCCCCTCATTGCGCCTCGATCTTCGCGAGCTTCACATATTTCTCCCAATCGACAATCTCTTTCTCGATGAGCTTTTTGGTTTCCTCGATGCTGGCCGTCCAGGGTTCGGCGCCATTCTTGCCGAGAAATTCCTTGGTTTCATCCATCTTGCCGATTTCGGTGAACCAGGCATTGAGCTGGTTGATGATGGGCGCAGGCGTGCCGGCAGCAGCTGCCGTCACCCACCAGAGGTTCATATCAACACCGGAAAGACCCTGCTCCTGCATGGTGGGAATATCCGGCAGGGATGAAATGCGCTTGCCGGTGCTTATGGCCAGCGCCTTCATCTTGCCTTCGCGGATGCGAGCCAGACCAAAAACAGGATCGGCCATTACGAAATCGATTCGTCCGCCCATCATGTCGTTCACGAATTCGACGCTGGTCTTGTATTTCACTTCAACCGTTTCAAGCCCTGCGGACTGCTTGTAGGTTTCCGCCAGAATGATCGCGGGATTGTTGGTTGATGCATAGTTCGCCTGGTCTTTCTTGCCTTTGAGATAGGCGGTGAGATCGGCCACGGTCTTGAAAGGTTTGTCGGCGGTGACGACGAGAATAAAGCCCTGGCTCACCAGCGGTGAGATATATGAGAAGTCCTTGCGCGGATCGTTCGGTGGCTTCTTGAAAAGATAAAGCGGCGAACCGAAGGCGTCGCTGCCGCCGATGAAGATCGTGTAACCATCGGGCTTGGAGCGCGCCACAGCCTCTGTCGCTATGCTGGAATTGGCGCCGGGACGGTTGGAGACAACAACTGCGCGCTTGGCGACCACTGACAATTTATTTGCGAAATAGCGCGCGTAAACATCCGCGCCGCTGCCAGCGGGAAAACCGACGATCGCAGTGATATCGCGGTTGGGATAATCCTGAGCTTGCGCGGTTTGCGCGAGCAGCCCAAACAATGGTGTGAGCGTCAGCGTCAAGAGCCATTTGCAATTCATGCTATCCTCCCAAGATCAGCGCAATCTTGCGCCTGTAAGGCGAGCTTATCTCATCGAGCCGCGCGCGCCAGCTTGAGTGACAAAAGAGCATTTCACCATCGAATTGCCGTTCTGGCTGGGTTGATATACATACCAACTAGTTGGTATGTATGCTCAGAAGGAGCGTTTCCATGCCCCCGAAGGACCACGGTGCTGCCAAAACCAGATTGCTTGATGCTGCCTTGCACGTGATCCGGGCACAGGGCTATTCGGCCACGACGGTCGACGAGCTCTGTTCTGCGGCCGGCGTAACAAAAGGCGCGTTCTTCCACCACTTCAAAAGCAAGGAAGCTCTGGGCGTTGCGGCTGCTGACTATTTTTCTGCATTCGCGGACGGTATTTTCGCCGCCGCGCCCTATCGCAAACTTGAAGATCCCGTGGACCGTCTGCTTGGCTATGTGGATTTTCGCCGCGCGATCCTGCAGGGACAATTGCCGGATTTTACCTGCCTTGTTGGCACGATGGTGCAGGAAACCTATGACACGCATCCGGCCATTCGTGAGGCCTGTAACAAAAGCATGAGCGATCATGCGGCCATGGTCGAAGCCGATATCGCGCAAGCCATTCAGCTGCGCGGTTTAAAGGTTGAATGGAGTGCAAACAGTCTGGCTCTCTATACGCAGGCTGTCATCCAGGGCGCATTCATTCTCGCCAAAGCCAAAGGCGGGCCGCAAGTCGCTGCTGATTGTATCGATCATCTCAGGCGGTACCTGGAGATGATATTCACCCCGTCAACAATGCCGAAAGAGCGAAGATAAAAATCGCATTCAAGCCAGTGGCTGAAGCACGCGCACAATTATGCCGAAACGCGAATGAAACATGAGAGTTTTTGAAAGGAGCCCCCCATGTCTGCCAAGCAAGTGACTGACCTCGCCAAACATGAACTCGTACTGGAAAGAATGATCGATGCGCCGCGCGAAAAATTGTTTCGCTGCTGGACAGATCCTGAACTGATGAAGGAGTGGTTCTGCCCCAAACCGTGGCGGGTGATCCACGCAGAGCCTGATGTGCGCAACGGCGGCTCATCTTATATCGTGATGCAAGGCCCGGACGGCGAGGAAATGCCCAACCGCGGCATCTATCTCGATATCGTACCGAATGAGCGAATCGTTTTCACGGATGCCTTCACCAGCACATGGCAACCGTCCGACAAGGCCTTCATCACGGGGATCGTGACCTTTGAAGACGCGGGCAATGGCAAGACAAAATATACAGCACGCGTCCGCCACTGGAATGCAGAGGATTGCGAAGCCCATAAAAATATGGGGTTTCATGAAGGCTGGGGTAAAGCGGCCGAGCAGATGGAAGCACTGGCGAAGTCGCTTTAGACAAACGAGGATGTGATCATGTTGAAATTCTTCATGTGGACAGGGCTCGTGCTGGCCAGCGCCATTGCTCTCCTGCTCGCGTACGCAGCGCGAAAGCCGGATGATTTCCGGGTTTCCCGCAGCCTGAATATCAAGGCGCCGCCGGAGAAGATTTTCGCTCTCATCAACAATCTGCGCCAGTTCGATACCTGGAACCCTTTTGCCAAACAGGATGAGACTATTCAGCTGTCCTATACCGGCCCCGAAAGCGGGCAGGGGGCTAAAAGCGCGTGGAGCAGCAAAGGTAGCGCCGGTGCAGGAACCCTTGAGATCACAGGCGGCAATGCGCCATCGGACGTCAAAATGCTTTTGTACATGACCCGTCCGATTGAAGCGCGCAACGACATTGTATTCGCGTTGCAGCCCCGGGATGGTTCGACTGATGTGTCCTGGACGATGACCGGTGCGCAGCCCTTCATCGGCAAGGTCATTTCGACGTTCATGAGCATGGAGAAAATGGTCGGCGGCCCATTTGAAAGGGGTCTGGCTGATCTGAAGACTCTCGCTGAAAAATAGAGCTGGTGGAGCAAGACATGGCCGACGTTTCACGCATATCGACTCACCTTTGGTTCGACAATAATGCCCGCCAGGCGGTCGAATTTTATGTATCGTTGATACCCAATTCGCGCATCGTGAGAAATGTTGCTTTTAGTGAAAGCGGGCCGGAGAAAGATGGCTCGTTCACCTCGCTCACATTCGAACTCGATGGCCAGCGCTATATGGCGTTGAATGGTGGTCCGCATTTGAAGTTGAATTCAGCCGTGTCGATCTTTGTAAGTTTCAATACGCAGAGCGAAATCGATAGACTCTGGGATGCGCCGCTGGAAGGTGGGGCGGCCCAGAGATGCGGCTGGCTCACTGACAGGTTTGGTCTCGCCTGGCAGATTGTGCCGTCCATGCTGGGGGATTTTCTGCAGGGTGGCGGCGAGCGCTCAAAGCGCGCGTTTGGCGCAATGATGCAGATGATCAAACTCGATATCGCGGCACTCAAGCAGGCCTATGACGGCTGAACGGCAATGGAGATGATGATGGCTTACATTGATGGTTTTGTGGTTCCCGTGCCAGTCGCCAAACGCGACGCCTATATCAAGATGGCCCGTGAAGCTGTCGCAATTTTCAAGGATCATGGCGCGCTGCGCGTGGTTGAGTGCTGGGGTGACGATATTCCCGCAGGCAAGGTGACATCTTTTCCCATGGCGGTGAAAACGGAGGATGATGAAAACGTCGTTTTTTCCTGGATCACGTGGCCTTCAAAGGCCGAGCGCGATGAAGGCATGAAAAAGGCGATGGAAGACCCCCGTATGCAATACAAGCCGGAGGAAATGCCATTCGACGGCAGACGCCTCATTTATGGTGGTTTTGAAGTCATCGTGGATGCGTGAAAAATTGGGGATGCGTGAGTAGTCTTCCGCTCACGCCGTCAATTTTTGCACGGCGTCCCACAATTCATCGAAATGCGAGATCACACTGTTGGGGTTGAAAACACTGACGTGCTGGTCAGTGTAACCAAAATCCACAGCGACAACAGGCACGCCTGCGGCCTGCGCGGTGCGGATATCCGTCACAGAATCGCCAATCATCACGCTGCGTTCACGCGCCCCGCCTGATTTCTCGATGGTCGCCCAGAGGACGCGCGGATCGGGCTTGGAGATGGCCTTGCCGTCGACAAAAATGGAATCCTGCCCGCAGATAAAGGCAAATCGATCGGCAACGCCGAGTTTCTGCAGAAGATGCACTGCGGGCTTTTCCACCTTGTTGGTGCACACCGCAAGCCGCCATCCCGCTGTGCTGAAACGATCAAGCGTTGAGGCCACGCCTTCAAACAGGTGTGAATGATCGGCGATATGGGCTTCGTAATAATCCAGAAAATCGCGGAAGAAGATTTCCAGCCTGTCTGCAGGCAGGTCCGCTCCGCCGCGTGTAAAACCTTCCTTGATCAGCGCGCGCGCGCCCGCACCCACCATCATCCGGCCATCAGCCAACGAGATCGGCGGCAGGCCTTCCCGCCCTAAAATAAAATTGAGCGTGCCAATGAGATCGCCAGCTGTTTCGGCAAGGGTGCCGTCGAGATCGAAGACGAGAAGGGGATGCATGGATTTCCTCGAGTTATGTCGATGCGCAATGACTTGAATCGGCACGCCGGTAAACACTTAATTAATTTTCACGACCTAAAACATGGTTAACGCTTTCTACCTGCGAGGACCGCATGTCCGCTTTCCGTTTGCCTAGCATCGCCGCCCTGCTGGTTGTGGCGCTTGCGCCGCCAGCTTTTGCTGGCAGCTATGAGTTTTTGGCCGCCCCCGAAATTACGCTCAACCGGGTCTACCGGCTCGACAAGATCACCGGCGAAGTCGGGGCTTGCCAATACGGTTTGAAAGATAATTCGGCGGGTGTCACCCTCTGTTATGCGCCGGGCGATGGCGCCACCGCACAATCCCCCGGCGAATACGCGCTGGTCGCCTCCCGCCACGAGAAAGAGGGCGGCGTGTTCAGGGTTAACCTGCGCGATGGCACCATGTCGATCTGCTATGTCCTGAACGAAAAGGTCGCCTGCACCCCGCCGGGCAAGTAAGTCACTTCGCTTCCAGCGCCGTTGGCGGGATGGGCAGTAATCCCGTCGCATCGGCGAGCCGGGCTGAATTGAGCTTTCCCCCTCAAGTCACCTGGGACACGGGCTTGCGCCTCGCCGCGCGGGCCTTTACCAGCTTGGGGTGAAAGCCGGGCTGTCTCCGGCCTCTCCAACGGCCGACATCATGACCGCCCAGAATGCCGACGACGCCAAGAAAGCCGCTGCTGCCAGCGCCGCCGCGCTGGTGAAGGATGGCATGCGGCTGGGTCTCGGCACGGGCTCAACCGCAGCCTTTTTCGTCGAAGAAGTCGCCGAGCTGGTGAAAAAAGGCTACAGCCTCGTCTGCGTGCCGACCTCCGAGCGCACCCGGCAACAGGCGCAAGCTCTGGGCATTCCCCTGACAACGCTCGATGAATCGCCCGAACTGGATCTAACTGTCGATGGCGCAGATGAATTCGACCCGCAATTGCGCCTCATCAAGGGCGGCGGCGGAGCCCTTCTGCGTGAAAAGATAGTGGCTGCCGCTTCGACCGCCATGGTCGTCATCACTGATGCCTCTAAAAGTGTTCCGGTGCTCGGCAGATTTCCATTGCCGGTCGAGGTCAATGCTTTCGGTCTGGAAGCGACCCGCAGGGCGGTAGGCCGCGCGATCGCAGCGGCTGGTTGTGTCGGGGCTGTCACGTTGCGCGTGAATGGCGAAGGCCATGTTTTCGTCACTGACGGCGGGCATTACATTCTGGACTGCGCCCTCGGGCGGATATTGCATCCGGAAAAGCTTTCGGTCTTGCTGTTGAATGTGCCCGGAGTGGTGGAGACCGGTTTGTTCCTGGGTATGGCCACAAAAATCATCGTCGCAAGCAGCGGCGGGGTAGAAATCATCGATAATCCCGGCTGAAAACAGCCCAATCAGGAGAAGCCCCTTGCGTTTCATCAACTCCCTGCGTGCATTGGCCATCGTCTCGGCCTGCACATTCGCCGCGCCCGTTTTCGCACAGGCTCCCGGCCAGGCCCCGGCGCAAGCACCGCTTGCGCTGGATAAGCTCACCCCGGCGCAGATTGCTCTGGGCAAGGAAGTCGTGATGCTTTCTGGCATTTATCGCACATTCAACGCCTTCGTTCCCTCCGCCATGCAACAGATTTATAACACCGTAACCCCCACACGGCCGGAAATCCGCAAAGATCTCGAAGACACTTTGAAGTCGTTGTTGCCCGAATATGAAAAGCGGACAGACGAAATGGTCGACCATACCGCCAAGCTTTTCGCTGCGGCGTTGCCGGAAGCCGATCTGAAGGCGACGGTGACATTCTTCAAAAGCGATGCAGGCAAAAAATATGTCGAGATGCAGCCACGGGTCATCGATCAGATGGTCGTCGCTGTTGATGACTGGAACCGCAAACTCACCGGCGAAATCATGGACCGCGCCCGCGCCGAGATGAAGAAAAAAGGCAAGGACATGTAATCAGCGTTGAGCTGACACAGACGTTTGCCGGGAAAGTCAAATCCGCTTTTTCTGTCCGCAAACGAGTAGAACAAAAAAGGGAGCAGCGTTCGGTACAAAGGTAACCGCAATGCGCTCAAAGGGGCAGGGCGATGGCTGGTTTCGATGTTGATCTTTTCGTCATTGGCGCAGGATCGGGCGGCGTGCGCGCCGCGCGCATCGCGGCTGGCTATGGCGCCAGGGTCATGGTCGCCGAAGAGTTTCGGGTCGGCGGCACGTGCGTCATTCGCGGCTGTGTGCCGAAAAAACTCTACGTCTACGCCAGCCGGTTTGCCGAAGATTTCGAGGACGCTGCGGGATATGGCTGGACCTTGCCGTCAAAGCCTGTCTTTGACTGGCGCAAGCTGGTCGACGCCAAGGAAAAAGAAATTACCAGACTATCCGCCATCTATAATACCAATCTGGAAAAAGCCGGTGTGCAGATTGTTCTGTCGCGCGCCGAAGTCGAGAACGAGCACACCGTCCGCTTGCTGGCAGATGGACGTCGCATCACCGCCAAATATATTCTGGTGGCGACCGGAGGCTCTCCCGCGCTTGAGCCACCAATTCCTGGCATGGAGCATGCTATAAGCTCCAACGAGATTTTCGATCTCAAGGAGTTTCCCAAGCGCCTGCTGGTGATCGGCGGCGGCTATATTGCGGTGGAATTTGCAAGTGTCTTCGTGCGGCTCGGCAGCGCGGTGACACAGGTGTTTCGAGCGGACAATGTGTTGCGCGGCTTTGATGGCGACATGCGCGTGGGGCTCAGCGACGCGATGAAGCACGCAGGCGTTGATTTGCGGCCCGGCCTGTTGCCATCAAAAATCGAGAAGACGGCGGCGGGCCTGCGTGTGTCTCTCAGCGACGGCGCCATGAGCGAGGTGGATCAGGTTCTCGCTGCCACCGGACGCCATGCCCACACCAAAGGACTTGGTCTGGAAAAGGCAGGCGTTGAATTGAAAGCCAATGGCGCGGTTAAAGTGAACTGGGCCTCACGCTCCAACATTGAATCGATTTATGCTGTCGGGGATGTGACCGACCGCATCAACCTCACGCCCGTCGCGATCCGCGAAGGTCACGCGTTCGCAGACAATGTCTTTGGCGGCAAGGATATTCATGTCGATCACAAGGACGTCGCCAGCGCTGTATTCACAACACCGGAAATCGGGACAGTTGGAATTAGCGAGGAAGAGGCGCGCACAAACTGCGATGTCGTGGATATCTATAAGTCATCCTTCCGCCCGATGAAGGCGACGCTCTCAGGCCGTAACGAACGCACGATCATGAAAATTGTCGTGAATGCGAAAACAGATCGAGTGCTTGGGGTTCATATTCTCGGCCACGAAGCTGGCGAGATGGCGCAATTGCTTGGCATCGCCGTAAAGATGGGCGCGAAGAAAGCTGACTTTGACGGGACGATGGCGCTGCATCCATCGGCTTCGGAAGAACTTGTGACTATGCGGACCAGAACCGCGCGGTATGAGCGATAGCGGTGTCTCATCTTGCAAGACGCGCTACTGTCCGGGGAAGACCGCCTGCACATACAAACTCATTGCCGGGCGGCATCCTTCCCCTGCAGGGGAAGGTGGCACGCGCAGCGTGACGGATGGGGTTGGCGCTGAACTTTGTTATATGTAACAAGCGCTATTCAATAATCAGTGTTGTGACAGACCCCATCTGCCCCGGCTTCGCCGGCGCACCTTCCCCTGGAGGGGAAGGAGGGCGCGCAACGCTGATTATCGATTTTTGACTTCTGAGATATCCGATTGTGATTCGTCTGAAGAAACCAAATTACGCGTTGCATTTTCCTATCCCCCCATGTGCCTGCACTTGCGCTTCGTCCTGTGCCGTTCCATCATGCGACCCAGATAAACAAAATGGGGAAACGCATGTACGAGGATCTCAAGCAAAAACTCATCGACGCAGGCCGAGTGCTCTATTCGGAGGGTCTGGGTGATTATGTTGCCGGGCATATCAGCTTGCGTCTGCCCGACAATCCCGGCCGCTTCCTGATGAAGCCTGCCGGTATCGGTATTGAAGAGATGAGCCAGTCGAACATCATCACTGTCGATCTCGACGGCATGAAAGTCGACGGTGCATCTAATCGCCACAACGAAGTGTTTATCCATTCCGAAGTGTTGCGCGCGCGGCCGGAAATCAATTCAGTTGTTCATGCACATCCCATCCATACAGTGGCCTTTTCGTCTCTGGGACGGGAATTGCGCGCGGTAGGCAATGACGGCACCGTTTTTCACGGCGGTGTGCCCGTATTTTCAGAGACGACCGATCTCATTACAACAAGCGAGCGCGGCAAGGCTGTGGCGAGCACGCTGAAGAAACGGCCTGCACTCATTCTACGCAACCACGGTATCGTCGCCACCGGCGCGAGCGTTCAGGAATCGGTGTGGATATCGCTGAAGCTTGAAAAAGCCTGCAAGACACAAATGCTCGCGGAGGCGGCGGGTGGCCCACAGCTTTTCGTCAAGGAAGAGGATGTAGCCGACAAGCAGAAGAAATCGCTGCGTCAGGATCTTTACGATAACGCCTTTGACTACAGTCTGCGGAACTTTAAACGCACCTATTGCGCGTGTTGCCTCGACAAGGAAGACGTGGTTGGGCCTTCCACATTCAAGGCAAGCCCGGGCGGCTGATGGAGCCGCTTATTACAAAGCGATGAGCCATGGCTCATCGCTGGCGTTTATTGCGCTGCGACCTTCGCAGCCGCGCCTGTGAAAAACTTGTTCTCTGGTCGCGGCAATCCAAGATTCTCGCGCAATGTTGCGCCTTCATATTCCTTTCGGAATATGCCGCGCCGTTGCAACTCCGGAACAAGGTTGTCGACAAAATCGTAGAGACCGCCGGGATGATAGGGGAATTGCACGGTAAAACCGTCAGACCCTTCCATCGTGAGCCATTCTTCCATTTCGTCTGCGACGCTTTTCACTGTGCCGACCATTGCAAGGCTGGCATAGCCGCCAATCCGCTGGGCAAGCTGGCGCACGGTGAGATTGTCGCGCTTGGCGATCATGATCGCGCGTTCACGTGACGTCTTGCTCTGCTCAGTCTCGGGAATTTCTGGCAGCGGCCCGTTGAGATCGAATTTCGACGCGTCGACCCCAAGCGCGATCGAGAGCGAAGGCAGGCAGGAATCCTCATGCACCAGACTGTCCAGAACCGCCCGCTTTTTCAGCGCTTCTTCCTTGGTGTCGCCGAGAATGACCATGCAGGCGGGCAAGATCTTGATGTGATCGCGATTGCGACCCAGCTTTTCCGCGCGCCCCTTCACATCCGCAAAAAACGCACGCGCCGCGTCAATATTGGGCAGCGATGTAAAGATCATTTCCGCCGTCTCGGCTGCCAGTTGCCTGCCCGCTTCTGATGCGCCAGCCTGCACGATCACGGGCCAACCCTGCACAGGCCGCGCGATATTCAACGGTCCCCGCACATCCAGAAACTCGCCATGATGATCGAGAACATGGATTTTATCGGGATCGGAGAAAATGCCGCTTTCCACATCTCGCACGATGGCGTCGTCGGCAAAGCTGTCCCAAAGCCCGGTCACGACATCATAGAATTCGCGCGCGCGGCGGTAGCGAATGGCATGGTCCATATGTTCCTTCTGGCCGAAATTCATGGCCGCATCTGGATTGGACGTCGTGACGATATTCCACGCTGCGCGACCATTGCTGATGTGATCGAGAGAGGCGAAGCGCCGGGCGATATGATAGGCTTGGTCGTATGTTGTCGATGCCGTTGCCGCCAGTCCGATACGTGACGTTGAAACGGCGAGCGCCGACAACAACGTGAATGGCTCGAAAGATGTGATCGTATGGCTGCGCCGCAAAGCCTTGAATGGCATGTTCAGCACTGCCATGTGATCGGCCATGAAGAAGCTGTCGAATTTGCCCGCTTCCAGTTTCTGGGTCAGTTGCTGAATTTTCGAGAAATTGAAATTGACATCGGGCCAGGCGCCCGGATAGCGCCACGCGCCAGTATGGATATTGGCCGGGCGCATGAATGCGCCAAGATGCAACTGCCTTTTGGCCATGACAGACCTCCTTTTGAATTCGCGAAGCTACAGAATAGGGCTATCTCGGGAACAAGGGAAGATGCAGCAGCCAGTGCACCGGGATATCAGCTTCTAGCAGCGGCCAGCTTGCCCCGAGGCCAGCGCAGACGTGGAAGCCGGAACAGGTTTGGCAGGAATATCGCCAGAAATGTCAGGGCTATTGTAACCACTGGCACAACATAAATGATCGGCGCGAGGGCAGGGGAACGCCCCGTCAAGCCCAGGACCATGAACCCCGCCGCACGTGTTGCTGTTGCCAGTGCCACAGCGGTCATGATGGCATAGCCGCGTCCTTGCCGGGTGGTTTGCGGCCGCCCGAGCGCAGCAAAACCCAAAAGAGCGAACGCAAACGCATAGAGAGGACCGGAAATGCGATCATGAAGTTCAGACCGCAGCCGGCCATAATTGGCTCCCACAGCCTTGTCGCCGGGCTTCATGCGGAAAAGATCGGTTGTCCGCCATTCGCGAGGTTTGAGCGGCGCTTCCTGGCCTTCTGAACCAAGCTGGGCGAGATCGATCGCATAGCGTTCAAATTGCACGATCGCCGGATCCTTTTCACCGCGCGAGGCCCGTTGCAGGCTGCCTTTTTCCAGCAGCAAATAGCTTTGTGCGCCGCTTTCTATCGTGGCGCCCGTCTCCGCGATGTAGGTATTGAGCTTTTCCGGATCGCGCCGGTCCTGAATGAATATGCCAAGCAACGCGCCGCCCGGTCCGCGTTCGCGATAGTGAAATACGACACCCTGATCCAACGTCGTGAACTGACCTTCGCGGACAATTCGGGTCAAAACATCTGCACGAATTTTGGAAATGAGGTCACGTATGTTGCGGAAACTTGCGGGCATGGCCCACAGCGATACCGACCCGACAAACATCGTGACAAGCAGCGACAGCAGAACGAAGGGACGGACCAGTCTGGCCGGAGACATACCGGCAGCACTCATGACGATAAGCTCGCTGTCGCTGTTGAGCCTTGTCAGAACATTGACGACTGCAATCAGCAGGGCGACGGGCGCGAGAATGAAAAGCAACGAAGGGATCGTCATCAGGGTAAGGGAAAAAAATACGAGAATGGCTTGCCCCTTGCCGGTGACAAGGTCAATTTCGCGCAACGCCTGAGTGACCCAGATCATCGCCGTCAGCACGAACAGCGCCGCGATAAAATTCAGCGCCACCGTCCTGAAAATATAACGTTCGGCCGTAGCCATTCCCATCCTCGGTTTCATTCACCGTCCGGCGCCGCGGCGCTGACTGCGTTCGTTTTACAGGCCGGAGCTATAAGTTTCCAGCCGCATGACGGCAGCAAGCTGTCTTTTACACGCCTCTGCGACCTTTCTGGCCCGCAAACATGGCGAGATGAAAGAAGTCTGCCATTAGAGGATATTCCCTAAAGCCTAATGCCAGGGCACAAGCAGCCGCGTCCCGTGCGCCGAAGGGCTCATCGAGCCCGGTGAGTTTGCATAATTCGTGCGCCTTGCGGATGCGCTCGCTTTTGGAGACGCCACGCGGGCGCAGCGGCAAAATTCGAAGGACAGTCGTGAAAGTCCGCGCCGGGATTCTGTCAGTTGTTTTTATGAACCAGTTGCAGAAGTCTTGACGCCAACGAATAGGCCACCGTCAGCGAGGTCTTGGGATTGTCAGGCGCGGCGTGACCTTCGATGCGGAACGAAAAGTTGGCGCAGGCAGCACACACCGCGACTTCGTGAACATTGCGCGTGATAGTGGGGTCAGCGATCAGCCGCACCCGCGTTGCTTCAAAGCCGAGGCCCGCCAGCGCCAGAGTTGCGGCCACATTGGCGTTTTGAGGATATTCCCGCGCCGCCTGGCCAGCGGATCCATCAAAAAACACAAGCTCGCTCTCAAGTTCATCAAGACCTGCGAACTTTTCGGCGCGTGTGCCTTTCCAGGCTTTCGGCGGTTTGCTGCCTGTGTAGACGACACTCTCAAGCCCGGAGAGTTTTGCCGCTGCAAGAATATCGAGCCCGCCAATAGCCCCGGCTATAGGTGCGTAATGCGCACCGCTTCGCTGTGACGCTTGATCAAGCGCGGTTCGCAAGGCTTGATCTGCAAGCGCCCCGACAGACGAGATGGAAAGACCAATCCCTGCGTCCAAAATTTTTTCGCCCGCGACTTGCAGCGCCTCGTGTCCCGCCGCCTCGGCGACATGATGGGGCTGCTGGGCAAGGAACGCATTTAAGTCTGCGGTCACAAAGGCCGATAGCGCAAGGCTTTGTCCAATTGAATCGAGCATTGCCTGCGCGCGTTCAACGCCTTCCGCCTTTGCCAAAACGCAGATCAGAGGCAAAGGTCGAGTCAACTCTCGCGCCAATGTCTGCAAGGCGAGCGTCACGATGGTTCCGTACCCGATGACGCCCAGTCTCATGACGACGCCTTGTGCGTGCGACTAGGAAGGACACGGGCGCCTTGATCACAGGCAATCAGCGCTAATCTTGCATTGACAGTCATGAACCAGCCCTAGACAGCTTGGGGGCAATACCATCGTTGAAAACGTAAAGTTCTCAGCAGGCACGGTGTTGCCGTCCGATTCTTCGCCAGTGCCGCCCGTGCCAACATAACGCATTTGCGCACGTTTGTATTTGGGATCGTAATCAGCCTGGAGTTTCAAGGCATCCCAGTCAAGCGTGCGTGTCTCAAAGCGCGCCACGCGAGTTTCAATCCACCGCCAAGTCATTTTCCTCAAGCAGCTTTACGTTGCCGGGCAAAATTTCGTTCGTGCGTTGTTGTTCATGGTTGTCTCCTGCCTGCATCCGGTGGAAGCACTTGCATCTCGAAGAAAAGAAAACGTTGCCGTGCGTGAACAGTCGGCGCGGGCCATCATGGAGTTGAGTTCCGGGGGGTAAAGTATTTTGCGGGCAAGCAGCACTTTTCCGCACAAGATTGCGCGCCGCAAAAATTTGATATCGCGAGCGACTACGCAATTCCATTAAAGCGCCTCAGTCTCCGGGGGCCCGGCTTGACTTGTTCGCCCGATCGGCCAGAGTCCGCGCAAAATGCTGCTCGTATTCGCAGTGGGGGGATCAAGATGTATCGCAAATTTCTTTGCATTGCTGCTGTTCTGGGTGCGATAGGCGCCAGCGACTCTGCGCAAGCGCAGCAATGGCCTGACAAGGCGATCAGGCTTTATGTGGCGCAAGGCCCTGGCGGAGGGCAGGATACCATCGCTCGCTATCTGGCTGAACATGTCTCGCAGGTTCTCAAGCAGCAGATACTCATTGAGAACCGGCCCGGCGCCGGCGCTATCATCGGCATGCAAGCGGCGGCGCGCGCCCCAGCTGACGGCTATAATTTTGCGATGACATCTTCGGCCGGCATGGCGTCCAATCCGCATCTAGTGAAAGCGCTCACTTATGATCCACTCAAGGATTTCGTACCGGTTTCCATGGTCAGCAAGCCTGGCTTCCTGATTTCCATCGGGGCGCAATCTCCTGTCAAAAATCTTGCGGAGCTTGTGGCCGCCGAAAAGGCCTCGCCCGGCAAGTTCTCTGTCGTGATTGATGGACCGCGCAATGCCACAGGTCTGACGGCGGCTTATCTGAACAAGGTTGCTGGCGCCAATATCAGGCTAGTGGCTTACACAAGCCCTGCGCAGGGCTTGCAGGATGTGATCACTGGCAATGTTGATTTGTTCGTGCAAGCCGTTGGTCTTCAATTGCCGCATATCGAGGCGGGCAAGCTTCGACCGCTCGCGGTGTCGGGTGTGGCGCGCGAACCATCGCTGCCAAATGTGCCCACAGTTGGCGAGACTTTTCCCGGTTTTGCTCTTGTCGGCTGGCTCATGATTTCTGCGCCTACGGGCACGCCAAGGCCAGCGCTTGAGGGGATAAACCGCGCGTTTGATGCGGTGTTCAAGAAACCTGAAGTGCAGGCCTGGATGACCAGGAACGGTTCGCATAATGCGATTGGAGCTGGCTCATTGCCGGAACTGGAAAAGTTCGTGCGCGACGAAATCGACCTCTGGGGCAAGGCGGTCAAGGCCATCGGCCTGGAGCCGCAATAATCAATCCGCGTTCAGATGGCTGCCCAGTGCAAGCCATGCGCTTCGGCGACGGGCTTGCAGGTTATCTCCCCCGCATGAATGTTCAATCCGTTGCGCAGATGTGAGTCTTCGTGAATGGCTTTCTTCCAGCCCTTGTCCGCCAGCGCCAGCACAAACGGCAGGGTTGCATTGTTGAGCGCAAATGTTGATGTGCGCGGCACAGCGCCGGGCATGTTCGTCACGCAATAATGCACGACGCCTTCCTCCACATATGTTGGATGGGAATGAGACGTCGGGCGCGATGTCTCGCAGCAACCGCCCTGATCAATCGAAATGTCCACGATGACAGAGCCGTTCTTCATCGACGCGACCATTTCGCGCGAGACCAGTTTGGGCGCCGCCGCGCCCGGAACGAGTACGGTTCCGATCAGAAGATCGGCGCGCTTGACGATTTCGGCAATGGCTGCGCGTGTTGAAAAAATGGTGCGCACGCCAGTGCCAAAACGGAAGTCGAGACGTCGCAACGCTTCGGGGTTTCGATCAACCACTGTCACGTTCGCGCCCATACCCAGCGCGATTGTTGCGGCATGGGAGCCCGCAACGCCGCCCCCCAGGATGATGACTTCGCCAGCGGGAACACCGGGCACGCCGCCCAGCAGAACGCCGCGCCCTCCGGCTTCACGCTCGAGGCAATGGGCGCCCACCTGCGGTGCAAGCCGTCCGGCGACTTCCGACATCGGCGTCAGCAGTGGCAGGCTGCCCGATGGCGAGGTAACTGTTTCATAGGCGATGCAGGTCGCGCCCGATTGCATAAGGTCCAATGTTTGCGGCTTGTCCGCGGCCAGATGAAGATAGGTGAACAGCACCTGGCCTTCGCGCAGCAGTTTTCGCTCACCCGCCAACGGTTCCTTCACTTTCACCACGAGGTCCGCCTGGGAAAAAATATCTTCCGGACCGGTGCAGAGCCGGGCGCCCGCAGCTTCATATTCGCTGTCCAGAAGGCCACTGCCGGTGCCTGCCCCTGTCTCGACTGACACGTCGTGTCCGTGATGGACCAGTTCCGATACGGACGACGGTGTCAGGCCCACGCGAAATTCATTGTCCTTGATTTCCTTGGGAACACCGATGCGCATGGGCAATCTCCTGCGGCCCGGTTGGCCGCATTCCTGATATGAGTATTCACAAGGCGGGCGACAAGCTCGCCACAATGTGCGAATTCGCACAGTCAAGTTGCAGCGCTGGAGTAACGAGACAAGGCTGAGGTGCTTCGGTCCGCGAGGCGTTGGTTCGGGAGCCGTGAATGGAAGTCGTGTTCTTTGGTTTGATTGGACTCGGCTTCGTCGTGCTCGGTCCCATTGCTTTCTTTCTCGCGCTGGGCGCGCGCTCGCGGCTCGAATTGGCCGAACGCAAGATCACGGCGCTTGAAGCGCGCCTTGGGGATGTAGAAGCCGGGCGCACCCAGATCAACCCATCCGCCGTTCCCAAGGCCACGCCGCAAGACGAAACACTCGCCGCGCCCGAGCCGGAGCCCGCGCCACCAGCTGCCGATTGGTGGTCGCGGCAGGCCGCCAGCGAAACGCCTGATGTTCCAAAGACAGAAATCACGTCAGAACCATCACAAGAGCCGAAAACAGCAACCACGCCCTTGCCGGGAGCGATACCGGCAGAAACGCCGACAGTGGTTGAAGAGGCGATTACTTTGCCCGGTGGCTCATTGCCGCCCGTCGAGCCTCCTGTGGATGAGGCTCCTGCAACGCCATCTGCGCGCACGCCCTCCGCCAGCCTTGAAGAGCGCCTCGGCACGCGCTGGGCGGTCTGGGTCGGTGGCGCTGCATTGGCCATTGGCGCGCTGTTGCTGGTGAGGCAGGCCATCTTGCAGGGCTTTTTTGGGCCAGGTGTCCGCATCCTGATGGGCCTTGTTTTTTCTGCTGCGCTGGCAGGCGCGGGCGAATGGTTGCGACGCAAGGAACGCAATTCAGGCGACATCGCGGAAGCTACAGATACGTTCAGTTTCGCTCGCCCGAGCATTCCCGCCATCCTGACAGCCACAGGCGCGATGGGCGCTTTCGGATCGGTTTATGCCGCCCACGCACTTTATGGATTCATCGGACCGGCGCTCGCCTTTGTCGCCCTGGGTGCGATCGGCATCGCCACGATTTTCGCGGCAGCCTTGCACGGGTCCATGCTGGCGGGCGTCGGGCTTCTTGGCGCGATGGCGTCGCCTTTGCTTGTGGCGTCGCAAACGCCATCCGCGTGGCCCGTTGTCATTTATCTCGGGGTGGTGGCGTTTGCGTCCTATGCGCTTGCTCGCGTTCGCAAATGGCTCTGGCTGGCTGCTGCAACAGCCATCGGCTCGGCCTTGTGGACGCTTGCGCTGCTGTTGCCGCAACCAGAAATGTTCGCGATCGAATTCTATCGCGCCGCCCTCGCACATTTGCTGATCCAGACGGCGCTTGCGGTGTTCTTTGTCTGTTGCGAGCCGTGGTTTGGCACAAGGGACGAAGACGCGGTCCTCGATCCTTTGTCGTCGGCCTGTATGGTGGTATCCGGCTTGCTGGCGCTGTTTGTTTTTGTCGTCGGGCTGCCAATCCGTTTCGGCGAGTTATGGTTCGTCGCCGCCGCTGTTATGAGCGTTATTCTGGCGGTCGGTGGATTGATGTCCGCTCCCGCACTCGCAGGTGCTGCCATTGCAGGTGTGGTCATCATTGGCGTCATGATTTTGTGGCCCGCTCCTGATCGGGCCTGGCCGCCCCGTGCGATCCTTGATGTGCTGGATCTGCCGATGTTCGCGCCACAATGGCCGGCAGCATTTTGTGCGTTCGCATTGGTTCTCTCGCTCGCCCTGTCCATCGCCTGTGCGTGGCGCTTGTGGCGCGGCGCAGCGTTGCAGCAACCGCCCGCGCTGATCCTGTCGGGTGCTGGCGTGGTGACGCCTTTACTCGCGCTGGTGATTGCCTATCTGCGTTTTACGGCCAGCAGCGCCAGTATGACTTTCGCCTTGCTGGCTTGCGCTTTGGCGCTGGTGTTTGCGGTTATCGCGCAATTCTTCAGAAGCCGCCTGCAGGATGGAGAACCGCCCACCTGGAAACTCGCGCTGGGAAGTTATGCAAGTGGCGCTATCGCGACTTCGGCGCTTGCTCTGGTCTTCGCGATGGAAGGCGGCAGCCTCACGGTCGCGTTGGCTCTGGCGGCTGCCGGCGCTGCGTTTGTTTCGGTGCGTCTTGATATTCCTGCCCTGCGCTGGTGTGTTCTGGCGTTGGGACTCGCGGTTGCCGCACGTTATCTCTGGGATCCGCGCATTGGCGTCTTGCCGGGCTCGACGCCAGTGTTCAACTGGTTGTTGTTCGGTTATGGCGTGCCCGCCGCCTGTTTCGCCTATGCCGCCTGGGCCATGAAGAAAGCGCGTGGCGATGACAATCCCGTGCGCATCTCCGTATTGCTGACGGTCATGTGCAGTGCGTTGCTTATCTTCTTTGAGGTGCGGCACGTGATGAATGATGGCGATATTTTTGCGCGCACGTCAGGCCATATCGAACTGGGGCTTCACGCGCTCACCAGCATCTGTTTCTCAGTGGTGTTGATGCAATTTGGACGTGGCGGCGGTCATCAGCTCTATAGAATGGCGTCCTATCTGTTCAACCTTGTATCAGCTGCTGTCGTTGTGTTTGGGCTGGCGCTGCGCTGGAATCCGTTCCTGCCGTTCACACATGAAATGATTTCGGGCGGCACTTTCGTCAACTCTTTGCTGTTGGCCTATGCGATGCCGGCGATTGCCTACGCGCTGGCGGTCTGGTGGATGGTGCGCAATGATCTCATGGATTTCCGCCGCCATGTCGCCGTCGGCCTCGCAATCCTGCTCTCTGCAATCTACGTTTTCGGCGAATTGCAGTACGTTCTGACATCCGGGGATCTGCGCAATCATGATTTCCCGCTGACGGAACTTGGAATTTACACTGCAGCGCTGGCGATCTTCGCACTCGCCCTGAAGCTGCTCGAACAGCGCCGGATATCGCCCTTGTTCGAGCGTGCCAGCCGCCTGTTTGGCACGGCTGCGGCCGTCCTTACCATCTTCGGCCCTGGTGTATATCGCAACCCGCTCCTCCCTGGTGTTGGTGGCCACGTTGAAGGCGGGTTGCTGTTCAACAATCTCCTGGCAGGCATGTTATTGCCCGCGCTGGCTTTCGCTTTTGCGGCATACAGCCTGAAGCGCAGCGAGGCCGTCGCCTTGACTTACCGCTTTGCGGCGGGCCTTGGCGCATTTTGCTTTGTCCTCTACGTTCACAACCAATTGCACCATCTCTGGATCAATCCAAACTGGGGACTGCAAAGTTACAGCACGGGTGAAACAGGCTTGCATGCCATCATCGAACTGCTGTTTGCCTTTGTGATCGTTCAGTTTGCCATGCAGCGCGATGTCGCCATGGCAAGCAAGGGTGTTTATGCCACCGGAATGATTGCCGCGGCAATCTCGATTGCAGGCTCAGGTATGCTGGCCAATCCGCTTTTCGCTGTGCGGGTCAATCCGGTGGAGGGCGGTTTGCTCTTCAACGGATTGCTGCTGGCATATGTGTTGCCTGGCCTGCTTGTGCTGCTGATCGCCAGACATGCTGACAGCTTGCTCGCGCGCTGGTTTGCCATCGCGATGCGGATGCTGGGAGTGGCGCTGATATTTGGATACCTGACGCTGCAGGTGAGGCGTTTTTATCAGGGCGCAGATATTCACATGTCGCATCTGACAAGTGATGGCGAATGGTACACCTATTCCCTGGTCTGGCTCGCCTATGGCGTTGCATTGCTGGCCTATGGTTTGTGGCGGCAAACGGTGGAAGTGCGCCTCGCATCGGCTGTTTTCATCGTGTTGAGCGTGGTCAAAGTATTCTTGTTTGATCTGAACGGACTGGAAGGCGTTCTGCGTGCGTTGTCCTTCATCGGACTTGGGCTGGTGCTGATCGGGATAGGCCTCGTCTACCAGAAATTCGTTTTTGTTCGTAAGGTGGGCAATACACCTGCACCACCGGAGGCTCAGTGATCCGCATACTCGTCACGGCGTTTGGCGCATTCCCTGGCGCGCCGGTCAACCCGACGATGTCTATTGCGCGCTATCTTGAGAAGCGCAGGCGCGCCTTCAGGCTGATCGGTATTGATCTTGTCACACATGTGCTGCCGGTGATCTTTGCTGGCACAGGTGAAAGGTTGTCTGAACTCATTGCCAGCCTGAAACCGGATATCGTTTTGCATCTCGGCCTTGCTGGACGCCGCAGCACAATCAGTGTCGAAACGCGCGCGCTGAACCGGATGACAATTCTGCATGCCGATTCGCAGCGAAAACGCTCGGGTGCCATGCAAATTGTGCCTCATGGCGAATCGGTGCGGCGCTCGCGGTTTTCTGCTGAACGGCTGATGCGCGTGATATCGCAGGCTGGTGCGCCAGCAAGGCGCTCGATCGATGCGGGCGATTATCTCTGCAATCAGGTGCTGTATCTTTCGCTGGGCTTGCACCGTGCCCCTTGTGGCTTCATTCATGTGCCCAAGCCTCGCCGCCTGCGTGCTCCGGGAGGATGGACGGAGCAAAAGAGGCGACGTCCCGCCCTTTCTGCTATAGCCCGTTCCATCGAGGCGGCGGTCCGTGATCTGGCCATCGGCAGCAGTCCAAGGCACGGATAATTTCCGCCAAAGGCTGGCTGTTACAGTACCGGCTTGACCCGGGCCCGCGCCCTGTCCTAGGTCATCCGGCGAATTCTTGGGGGAGAGCTTACAATGGAAGTCGAGACAAGCACCTTTATGGTGCAGCTTTTAAAGATCATTTGGATCAATATACTGTTGTCGGGAGACAATGCGGTCGTGATTGCGCTCGCCTGTCGCGGTCTTCCGCCCGACCAGCGCAAATGGGGCATTATTCTGGGTGCAGGCGTCGCCATCTTGCTGCGCATTCTGTTTACCGGAATTGTTGCCACTCTGATGGGCCTGCCCTGGCTCAAACTGATCGGGGCGGTATTGCTCTTCTGGATTGCTGTTCAACTGCTGGTCGAAAATACTGATGAGAACGACATCAAGGAATCCCATACGATTTGGGGCGCCGTGCGCGTGGTTGCGATTGCCGATCTTGTCATGTCGCTCGACAACGTTGTGGCCATTGCTGCAGCTGCCGGTGGCAACTGGACACTGATCATAATTGGGCTTGGAATTTCAATTCCGATGATCGTGTTTGGTGCGCAGCTTGTCATCGTCATGCTGGAGCGCTGGCCCTGGCTGGT